>CANIRI010000066.1 GCA_947469815.1 Comamonadaceae bacterium
ATTCCAAAGGGCATTTTAGGGATAACAAGAACGGGCCCAGGGACATTGTCTCCGCAAAAAGCCCCAATGCCAGCAGCAGGGGCCCGCGCCTACAATCTGTCGATGACATTTTCTGTTTTGGATGCCCTGTCTCCATTGGACGGCCGCTACGCTGCCAAACTGAACGCGCTGCGCCCGATGATGAGCGAGCTGGGCTATATGCACCGCCGCGTGCAGGTCGAAGTCGCCTGGTTTATCGCGCTGAGCGACGCCGGTTTTGAAGAATTCACGCCTTTGTCGGCGGGTGCGCGGACCTATTTGCTGGGTTTGGTGCGCAACTTCTCGCGCGCCGACGGACAGGCGATCAAAGACATCGAAAAAACCACCAACCACGATGTGAAAGCGGTGGAGTACTGGCTCAAATCCAAGTTCGAGGCGCGCCCCGAATTGTTGCGCAACGCCGAATTCGTGCATTTCGCCTGCACCAGCGAAGACATCAACAACACCAGCCACGCTTTGCAATTGCGCACCGCGCGCGACATGGTGGTCTTGCCTGAGCTCGATCGGATCTTGCTGCGCCTGCGCAACATGGCCCACGCGTTTGCCGATGTGCCCATGCTCAGCCGCACCCACGGCCAGACCGCCAGCCCCACCACCGTAGGCAAAGAGATCGCCAACGTGGTGATGCGCCTGAACGCCGCCGCTGAGCGCATTGCCAATGTGGCGATGTTGGGCAAGATGAACGGCGCGGTCGGCAACTACAACGCCCACCTGAGCGCTTGGCCCGATTTTGATTGGGAGGCCTTTGCCAAGCGCGTGATCGAGTCGCCCGAGCCGCTGGGCCTGGGTCTGAAGTTCCAACCCTACAGCACCCAAATCGAGCCGCACGATTACATGGCCGATTTGTTTGACGCAGTGGCGCGCACCAACACAATTTTGATCGACCTCTCGCGCGACATCTGGGGCTATGTGTCACTGGGCTATTTCAAGCAAAAACTGCGCCCCGGCGAGGTCGGCTCCAGCACCATGCCGCACAAGGTCAACCCGATCGACTTTGAAAACGCGGAAGGCAATTTGGGCCTGTCCAATGCCATGCTGCGCCACCTGAGCGAAAAACTCCCCATCAGCCGCTGGCAGCGCGACCTGAGCGACTCCACCGTGCTGCGCAATATGGGCGTGGCGCTGGGCTATGGCGTGCTGGCCTACCAATCGCTGCATGCCGGGCTGGAAAAGCTGGAGATCAACCGCCCGGCCATCGCGGCCGACCTCGATAACGCATGGGAAGTTCTGGCCGAGCCGATACAAACGGTGATGCGCCGCTATGGCCTGCGTGAGCCCTATGAACAACTCAAAGCCTTCACCCGCGGGCAGGTGATGACGCAGGAGCTGATCCAAGGCTTCATCCGCGAGCTGGCCATTCCAGACGCTGAAAAAGAGCGCCTGCTGGCCCTGACCCCGGCGGGCTATACCGGCCTGGCCGAAGCGCTGGCGCGGCGCGTTTGAACGGCCGCCATGGCCATCAAATCCACCATCTTCAAAGCCAATCTGCAGATTGCCGACATCGACCACGGCTACTACGCCGACCACGCGCTGACCCTGGCGCGCCACCCCAGTGAAACCGACGAGCGCATGCTGATCCGGCTGGTCGCGCTGGCCATGCACGCGCACCAGCTGGTATCGGTCTGCCAAGGTGACGGCACACTGGCCTTTGGCGCAGGACTGTCGGACCCGGATGAACCGGACGTCTGGCTCAAAGATTTCACCGGCCGCATCCGCTTGTGGTTAGAAGTCGGCCAGCCCGAAGACAAGCCCCTGCTCAAAGCCTGTGGCAAAGCGGACGCGGTGGTCTTGTACTGCTTTAACCACGCCGCCGAGGTCTGGTGGCGCGGTATGGAAAACAAACTCAGCCGGGCCCGCAACCTCGAAGTCTGGCGCATCCCCACCGATGCGGCCCAGGCGCTTATCCCGCTGGCCCAGCGCAGCATGCAGCTGCAGGCCACGGTGCAGGAAGGCGCATTAACCTTGAGCGACAACGCCCACAGCGTGGTGGTGGAGCCGGTCCGCTGGAAATAAAGCGCGGCGCGAGGACGCGGCGCTAAGCCGGCAGATTGCGCTCGGCGGCGCGTTCGGCATATTTGTTAAAGCGCCAAGCGCTGGCCTCCAAGGTGATGCGCCGCCAGGTGCTGCGCTTTTGCACCGGACTGAATTCCTGCCAGCGCTGCACCTCTTCAAAGCTGCGTCCGCAGCCCTTGCACCAGGCGTCGCCCTGGCTGGTGGAGCAAATCGCTATGCACGGAGTATCGGGCGTGCTGTGGTACCAGTCCAACCACGCCGTTTTAGCGGGCGCGGGCATGGTGACGTCATCCACCTCCGTGAACCTGTAATACACCATCAGGCCATACACCTCGGCCAGCGCGCGGGTGGGCCCGGGCAGGCGCACACCATCGGGCGATGGTTCGCGGGCACGCCAGTAATTGATGGCGGCTTCAATGTCGGTGATGTGGATAGCAGGCATACAGGCGGGGCGGTGGGGCAGGGCATCTTAACGATGGCGGCGCGCACGTCTAAGCAAGCCCGCCTGGCGCATGTGCTGCTATCCTGCGGCCTATGCGTCTCTTACTGAAATGGCTGTTGGGCGCGTGCGCACTGCTGGCCATCGCGCACGTCTACAGCGGGGTGCAAATCGGCAATTTCCATGTCGCTTTGCTGGCTGCGGTGTTGCTGGCCTTCCTCAACACGGTGCTGCGGCCGGTGCTGATTTTGCTCACCTTCCCCGTGACCGTGTTGACGCTGGGTTTATTCCTGTTTGTCATCAACGCGCTGGTGTTCTGGCTGGCTGCGCGCATGCTCAATGACTTTGTCGTTCCCAACTTCAGCGCCGCGCTGGTGGGCTCGCTGATGTATACCGCCCTCAATCTGGTTATCAACTCAGCGCTCGAGCGCCTGCTGCCGCGCTAGCACACCGAGCTCGCGGGTGCGGGTGTCCAAGATCGACGCCTCCACGTAATCCGGGCCCTTGGGGCCCCATTTCCCGGCACGGGCCAAGTCTTGTGCCGCGCGCATACGGTCCAATGCAGCGGTCGCGTCTTGCTCCAGAGCGCTGATCTCGCCTTCGGCGCGCACCGCCGCCACCTGGTTGCCCAAAGCCGCATGCGCCTGGGACAGCAAGCGCCAGGCCGCGGTATCGCGCGGATGGTCCACCAGCCAGGCGCGCAGGTCGCCGATAGCCTGCGCCGCCTGCGCTGCACGAATCAGCGCTTGCGCGCTCAGCAGCACCTGCGGCCGGGCAGGCACAGCGCGGGTGCCCGCAGATGCAGCCAACAACGATCGGGCACGCTCCGTATCGCCCACCGCGAGCGCCAGTTCCGCGCCCAGCCACCGTGCCTGCTCCCATGCCGCCGGGTTGTCACGGCAATGCCCGTACAGCCGGGCAAACAAAGCAATAGCCAGCGGCCCGTCGCGCAACTGCATGGCGGCCAGGGTTGCGCCGTACAGAATGCCCGCTTGCTGCGCGTCCGATTGCTTCTGCAATGCATCATCCTTGGCCTGTGCCAGCCATACCGCCAGCACCTGCGGGTCGGGCTGCATGAAAACCCGGGCGCGGGCCGCCATCAAACGGGGCACCCAATCGGCTGCCGGGTCGGGCGTCTGGCGGCTGGCATGCTGCACCGGGGTATCCACCCCGATGCGGGACTGCATATCGGCCATGCGCTCGGTGGTCAGCGGATGGCTGCGTAAATAAGGAAAAGCGCCGCCATCAGCAAGCCGGCCGGACTGCTGCAAGACCGCAAACATGTCCACAAAGCCCTGGGGCGAAAACCCCGCATCGCCCAGCACCGCAAAACCGATGCGGTCGGCCTCACGCTCCATATCGCGCGAGTAATTCAACTGACTTTGCACCGCCAGTGCCTGGCTTCCCACAATGGCCGCATTCGCGCCCTGCGCATTCTCGGCACCCTTGCTGGCAGCCAGCATGCCCAACACCAAAGCGCCCAAAACCCAGGGTGCCATGCCGTTTTGGCGGGTCATGTTGCGGGCGATATGGCGCTGGGTCACATGGCTGAGTTCGTGCGCCAAGACAGAAGCCAGCTCGGCGCGGGTTTGGGTCGCGGCAATGAGCCCCAGATGCAGGCCCATATAACCGCCGGGTAAAGCAAAAGCGTTCACCGTGCGCTCACGGGACAGCAGGATCACCCAGGCATTCAGGTCTTCCTCGGCTGGAAGCGCCTCGCCCCGCTGCCTGGCCGCCGCCAGCAGCGGTTGCCAGATGGATTCCACGTAGTCCATCAGCACCAGGTCGGGCAGGTAATCCGGGTCGCGGTACAGGTAGCGCACGATGCTGTCGCCCATGCGCCGCTCGGCTGCAGGCGATAAGGCGTTGCCGTCGCCGAGCCCGGGCAGGGCGGAGGAACTTTGTGCGGGTACGGGCGTGGAACCCAGCGCAAGGGTCAAAGCGAGCGTGGCACACAGCGCCTGTTGAAAGCGCTTGCGCAACCCTGTTCCCCTATGATGCAAGCGCTTCATACCGTCGTTCTCAAACCCGTTCTAAAAAGCCATGACCCCAGCCGACCAGCAACCGCTCACCCATTTTGACGCCCAGGGCCAAGCGCACATGGTGGACGTAGGCGACAAAGCCGCAACACGGCGCCGGGCCGTCGCCAGCGGTCGCATCGAGATGCTGGCCGCAACCCGCGCGCTGATTGAAAGCGGCAGCGCTAAAAAAGGCGATGTGCTGGGTGTGGCACGCCTGGCCGGCATCATGGCTGCCAAAAAAACCAGCGATCTCATCCCATTGTGCCACCCGCTAGCGCTCAGCCACGTCGCGCTGAGCCTCGACATAGCCCACGCACACAGCCATGGGTTTGACGGTGTCACCTGTACTGCGACTGTGGAAACAGTGGGCCCAACGGGCGTGGAAATGGAGGCGCTCACCGCCGTCCAAGTCGCCCTTTTAACGGTCTACGATATGTGCAAAGCCGTTGACCGAGGTATGACGATGACCGACGTGAAGCTGCTGGAGAAACACGGGGGCAAGTCGGGGAGTTTTGTCAATAGCTGACTTTCTTCCTGTCGAGAAAACCCCGCATGTTTACCCGCTGGCTTGCCACCCTTCTTTTCCTCTTTCCTGTATCTGCCAGCGCGACCGAGCTTGCACGGGCTTTGCAGTCGCCCCATTACGTTCTGTTGATGCGGCACGCCTACGCCCCCGGCGTTGGAGACCCGCCCAACTACTCCTTAGAGCGCTGTGAGGGGCAGCGGCTCCTGAACGACGAAGGTAGGGTGCAAGCCACCCGCATTGGGGACTGGCTGCGCCAGCAAGGAGTGCAACGCGCAACAGTTCTGAGCAGCGTATGGTGCCGGTGTACCGAGACCGCACGCATGCTCCAATTTGGCGGTGTCACGGTGGAGCCCAGTCTGGCATCTTTTTTTGATGCACCGAGCCGCGCTGCAGCGCAAAACACGGCGTTGAAAAAGCTTCTGTCGCAAGCTTTACCGATCAAGGGCGACAGTGCCCTTATTCTGGTCACCCACCATGTCAACATCGCCGAATTCACGGGCCAGAACATCGGCTCTGGCGACATGGTGTTGGCCCACATCGGACCGCAGGGGCAGCTTTTGGGTTTTAGGCTGTATCCAAGTCCCTGAACAAGGGGGGCCGGGCTTGCCTTGGCATCAACCAAAATTACCCGGTCAGGTTCCAGACCGACTTGCGCTGGGTATTGCGAACCAAAGCCAGGCACTGCAAGCGCTTGCTATCTGAACGGATTTTGTCGCAGGTATAGGAGTTGGGGCTGACCGACGCAATGCAGTAATAGGCCTTGTCCTCGTCATCTTTGATTTTCTTGCACATGACTTTGTCTTTGGCGCGCTGCGCGGTGCAGAAAATCTTTTCATTCTCATTAGAAAGCGCCTCGCAAGCGCCACCTTCGGCCGCTAGCGAGACCAAAGATTGCATGAAAAACGCGAGGATGAGAATATTTCGCATGATGGTGACCTCGAAAAGTGCGGAGCCTACGTAGGCACTATGGCAATTTTGTGAAAATTCATCACTGCGATCACCAAGAAAATTAGTGCGCGAGTATCGTCGCCCAAACCACGCTGGGCGATTCACAAATTGTTAGGCTTGCGTTCATGCAAATTGAATGCCGTTTTTTTGGCCTGCTTTTGCACCAAGCTGGTGGTCTTTGCTCTATTTTGGTGCGCGTTTGTTGGGTCTTGCCACGCAATGGCGTCGACTACAGATCGCGGGCCACGCGAAACCCAATGTAATAGGCGCGCTGGTTCGGGTAAATCCAGTACCGCACCGCTGAGCGCACCAGTTGCGGAACCAAATCAAACGAGCCGCCGCGGATAACGCCGTAAGGCACCCCGCACCCGGTTTTCCACGCCGTGCCGTCCGTTGGCGCGCCGCCATAGTGGCTGTGGTAACAGTCTTCGACCCACTCCCATACATTGCCATGCACGTCAAACAAGCCATAGGCATTCGGGAGTTTCAGCCCTACCGGATGGGTTTTGCCCTCGCTGACCGCGTGGTACCAGGCATAGTCACCCAAAGCGATTTGGTGTGCAAAACCCCATTCAGTTCGGGTACCGGCGCGTGCCGCGTATTCCCACTCGGCCTCCGACGGTAAGCGGTAGTTCTTCTGTGTTTTGTCGCTGAGCTTGCGCACATAGGCCTGCGCGTCATGCCAATTGACGTTTTCCACCGGCAAGTTACGCGCTTTGCGAAAACTCGGGTTTTCGCCCATCAAGGCCGTCCACTGCTCCTGCGTCACTTCATGCTTACCCATGGCAAAAGCGGGAACCTCGACGCGGTGCTGGGGCATTTCATTGGGCTGTCCCCAAGGCGCTTTGGCCGTACCGGCCGCATTCGCGCCTGTGCCTGCTGAAGAGCCCATCCAAAAACTGCCGCCCGGCACCACCACCAAATCCGGGCATTCAGGGCAGTCTTTGATAGTCGTTCCGGGTGCCATGGGCCCTTGCGCGGGTCGCTCAAAAGCCTCCGGTATGGCGCTCTTAGCCGATGGCGTTTGCCCCCATCCGGGTTGCGCCAGCGACAGCAGAATCACCCACACCCACACCCAAGCGCCATGCAGAGAAATTGTCATAGGCGTACCAAAACCTTAGGGCGCTGGATAGCGCTCATCCCGGCTCAAGTCATCGATGCGGAATACGTCGTTCACAGTCGCCGCAGCGGCGGGGGTCACCGTCTGCACAGATGGGGCAGGATAGGCGGGGGTTGCAACAGGCGAGGGGCTTGTTGCAGCCAGTACCTCGCTTGAAATTCGGGTGAATACCTTGGGGTCTACAGACCTGGCGGTTTGCAGCCTGCCCTTTTGAAAAATTCCCATGCGCTCGATGGATTTGTCCGGCGCGTATTGGATAAACCGGCCATGCGGCTCACCATCCTTCCACTGCCCAAGCCAAACCCGACCGTCCTTCCAGCTGTAGACACCCTCGCCGCTTCGGCGGTTACTTTTCCACTCGCCCACATAGGTGTCGCCGTTGGCGTCTTTGTAGACGGCTCTGCCGGTCTTCTGGTTGTCTTTCCAAGTGCCCTCATACGTACTTCCGTCGTACCAGGTGTAGCTGCCGTAGCAATTCCGAAAATAGCCATACTCCGGACAACGCGCAAGCCCAAACGATTGGGGCGCAGGCGGTGCCACTGACTGCGCGGTTGCCGCACCGCAGGCCGCCAGCAAAATCATCCAAAATAAGAGCGCCCGCATATGCATAAGGCCCATCGTACCCAAAAGCCGTATGCTTGTTAGACCCGTCCAAAAAAGGCATCTCTATGCAGCCCATCTTGACCCGCTTTGCCGCCTCATGGCTTTTGTTTCTACTGCTGCTTGTGCCTTTGGCAGCGCAGGCCTATCAACCCGCCGGAAAATTCCAAACGGAAGCGCAGGCCAAAACACGCTGCCCCACCGACGTGGTGGTCTGGCTTAACCTGGCAACCCGTCTGTACTACCCCAAAGGCCATCTGTGGTACGCCACCAGCAAGGGCGGCGCTTTTGTGTGCCGCAAAGAGGCCGATGAAGAGGGCAACCGCCCCGGCTAAGCCGGGCTTATTTACCGCAGGCGGCGCGCAGACGCATGTCGAACATCGTGCCCGGCTCCACGTCCTCCCAGCCATCAGGGTCTTCGCCCAAGCGGTTCAGCTCCTTACCGGCCGCCATGCGTTCGGCAAAAGTCAGCATCGCCAGACCCCGACTGCGCGCGCCCTTGCAGTCGTATTCCATCTTGAAGCGCAAGGAGCGCACGCCATCGACATCCGGCTCCGGCATGTCCAGCAGCTCCCAGGCCTGGCGCGTGTCGCCCGTTCCGGTGACTGTTTGTAAATCGATATAAAAAGACGCTCCGTTCTGTTCGCCCAAAGCAAGCCAATCGGCATGGGCACAGTGGGCGACGATCAGCAGAGCGAGGGCGACAAATTTCTTCATGGCGGCACAGGGTTGATGGAAAGATCCTGCGCAGTTTAAGGCTGCACCGCGCTAGCCGGTTCCGACGCAGGGGCATTGGGCATAACTGCCCCATGCGGCTCCATCGCCAGCCACTCGATGAAGCGCTCCGGAAAGGCCTGCGCGTAGCGCGCCTTGTAGAAAGCCACCTCGTCCGCGCGGCCCAGCAACTGCGCGCTCTCGAGCACGCGCTCAATCACCCGCGGCTCCGCCGAGTAATGCAAAAGCTGCTGCGCCAGCGCGTACTGATCCTCCGGCCGGCCGTTGTGCACGGGCATCGACAAGCGCGAAAAAGCCACTTCGTTCACGAACAAAAAAATGTCGTGGTACTGCAACTCACCAAAAGGGTCAAACACCGCCGCACGCGCCGCCTCAAAGCTGTACAAGCGCGACACCCGCGCATAACTTTGCGACACCACCAAACACAGCCCGGCAAGCGCCAGCGCAGCCACAGCCCCCGCCGCGCGGGCCCGCGTGCCATTCAGCAAGGCACGGTCCGCCTGCCCTGGTAAGGCCTCGCCTGCCACCAACTGCAACACCGCCAACAGCACCGCTATCTGAAACGGCCCGTACCACAGCGGGTACTCCAGCAAACTGTGCAAGCCCACCACGCCCAACACCGCCCAGGCCAGGCGCGCGCCCGGCTGCGCCGCCCGCCACGGCTGCCCGCGCCAGACCAGCGCCAATGCCAGCGCCACCAACAGCGCCGCCAGCGGCAGCCCAAAACTCACCGCCAGGTGCAAAGGCAGGTTGTGCGCGTTGTCCAGCAAATCGCAAAAACGCGGGCCCGTCGTCAGGGTCATGAACTGCGCGTAGCCCAACTCACCCCAGCCCCAGCCCAGCCAAGGCTTTTGCATCACCGCCTGCCAGACATTGGCCCACAGCGTCAAGCGGCTGGCGCACACCGCGTTGCCCTCCCACACCCGAGCCAAAGGCCCCGCCCCACCGTCCCCCAAGCCCGGCACCCATCCCAAGGCCGCCAACAAGTACGCCAGCGTCGCAATCGCCAGCGTCGGCCAAACCCGCCCCGGCGCAGGCGCTGCCAATCGCCAGACCAGCGCCAGCAACCACAGCAACACCAGCTCCAGCAAACCCGTGCGC
>CANIRI010000067.1 GCA_947469815.1 Comamonadaceae bacterium
ATTGATGGCTACATCAGCGACATCCCTGCTGTGGAGTACTACATCAAGGACAAGCCCCAGTACCGCGTGGTCGCGCGCATTCCCACCAATGAGCGCTACTCCTTCATGTTTGCCAAGAACTTTGCTGATGCAGGCAAGGTCAACGACATCTTGACCACGCTCAAAAAAGAAGGCTTTATTGCCGCCACCCATAAAAAGTGGTTTGGCAGCACTCCGCCTGACAGTTCGTCCACCGTCAAAGTGATGGACGTCCCCAAGCTCTAAGTCTGTCGATGACCACGCCGACGCGGGCCGTATCCCCAGGGATGCGCGCCCGCGTCGGCGTTCAGAATGCCCCGCATGAGCCTGATTGAGACTTTTTTTAACTGGGCCGTTTTTGTCGGCGCACTGCCGGCTTTGCTGGAGGGCCTTGGCGTCACGGTTCTGCTCGGTGCGGTCAGCATCGTGGCCGGAACGCTCAGTGGACTGGCCATGGCGCTGATCCGTTTGTATGGACCCGCGCCGCTGCGCTGGCTGGCACGCGCGTATATCGACGCGTTCCGATCTATTCCCCTGTTGGTTTTGTTGGTCTTGGTGTACTACGCGCTGCCTTTTGTGGGTGTGCGTTTTTCTTCTTTTGTGTCTGCAGCCCTGGCCATCAGCCTTGTCTCGTGCGCTTACGCCGCAGAAATTTTCCGCGCGGGTATTCAGGCTGTCCCTAAGGGCCAGTTCGAGGCCGCAAACGCCATCGGGCTGGGATTTGGCAGCAGCATGCGCTACGTGATCCTGCCGCAGGCACTGCGTATCGTGGTGCCGCCCCTGACCAGCAATTGCATCAATGTGCTCAAAGATACTGCGCTGGCCTCGGTGGTGGCCATGCCCGATTTGCTCAAACAAGCCACACAGGCGCAGGCGCTCGCTGCCAATCCGACCCCGCTGATCGGTGCTGCTGTGCTCTACCTTTTGCTGCTCTTGCCGCTGGTGCGGCTGGTCAGCTATTTCGAATCGCGCCACCCCAGCCGCTGAAAGCCGCCGCCATGACCGCCCTGATCCAGATCCGGCAATTGCACAAATCGTTTGGTGCGGTCCAGGTGTTGAACGGCATTGATTTGGAGGTGCAGGTCGGCGAAGTGCTGGTCGTGGTCGGGCCGTCCGGTTCGGGCAAGTCCACCCTGATTCGCTGTATCAACCTGCTGGAGGAATACCAGCAGGGCGACGTGTTGGTCGATGGCGTGCGGGTGCAAAAAGGCCCGCAGTTGATCAAGGTGCGCACCGATGTGGGCATGGTGTTCCAGAGCTTCAATTTGTTTGCGCACCTGAGCGCTTTGGACAACGTGGCGCTGGGGCCACTGCGCGTGCATGGCCTGGCCCGCAGCGTGGCCTTGGCGCGCGCTGCCGATGTGCTGGCCCAGGTCGGCATGGCCGCGCACAGCCATAAATTTCCGTCAGAGTTGTCGGGCGGACAGCAGCAGCGGGTGGCGATTGCGCGGGCGCTGGCCATGCAGCCCAAGGTGCTGCTATTCGATGAGCCAACCTCGGCGCTGGATCCGGAGATGGTGGGTGAAGTGCTGGACGTGATGCAGCAACTGACCAAAACCGGCGTGACCATGGTGATCGTCACCCATGAGATGGGATTCGCCCGCCGTGTGGCGCACCGCGTGGTTTTTATGGAGGCGGGGCGCATCGTCGAAGCCGGAGCGCCCGAGGAATTTTTCGGCAGCCCGCGCGAGCCGCGTACCCAGGCTTTTCTCAAAGCCGTTTTGCAACACTGAGATTCTTCTATGTCTATTGCCTCTGCGTCTCCCGCGCTCGATTTGTCCGCCATCCGCAGCGAATTTCCAGCACTGGCACAGGACTTTGTTTTTCTGGACAACGCTGGCGGCTCGCAGGTGCTGCGCCGGGTGGCGGACCGGGTGCGCGATTACCTGTTGACCAGCAGCGTTCAGTTGGGCGCCAGCTACGTGCATTCGCAAGAAGCCGGGGCCAAGGTCTTGCAGGCTCGCCAATCGGTGGCGCGCCTGATCAACGCCAACCACGATGAGGAAGTGGTGATGGGCGGGGCCACCACGGCGCTGATGTTCCAGCTGATCCAGGCCATCTTGCCGCAGGTGCGCCCGGGTGATGAAGTCATCCTGACCAACACCGACCACGAGGCCAACATCGGCGCATGGCTGCGTTTGCAAGCCGCGGGCGCCACGGTCCATTTTTGGAACGTCAACCCGCAGACCCTGGAGCTGGACCTGGCCGACCTGCAGCGCCTGCTGTCACCGCGCACCATCTGGGTGGCCATGACGCATGCGTCCAATGTGTTGGGCACCGTCAACCCGGTGGCCGAAGTCGCCAAACGGGTGCACGCGGTGGGTGCGCGCTTGTGCGTGGATGCCGTCGCCTACGCACCCCACCGCTTGGTGGATGTGCAGGCCAGCGGGGCCGATGTGTATGTCTTCAGTTTTTACAAAGTATTTGGCCCGCACTATGCGGTGTTGTGGGGGCGGCGCGAGTTGCTGCTGCAGCTCTCCAGCCTGAACCACTATTTCATTACGCCGCAAACCATCCCCTACAAGCTGCAACCCGGCAATGTCAATTACGAACTGTCCTACGGCTGCATCGGCATCAGCGATTACCTGGAGGCGGTGGGCAGCAGCCTGGGCGCGCAGGGCGATGCACGCAGCCGCATGCAATATGCCTTCGACGCCTTTGAGTGCCACGAAGACGCGCTGGCCGAGCAGTTACTGGGTTTTTTGCGCGGCAAAGCCGGTGTGCGCATCATCGGCCACAGCCACGCCCGCGATGGCTTGCGCGTGCCCACCGTGAGTTTTGTGGTGCGGGGCGCGGCGAGCGAGGCCATTGTTTTGCACACCGACCGCTTTGGCATCGGCATCCGCTTTGGTGACTTTTATGCCAAGCGTTTGATCGAAGCTTTAGGGCTGCAAGCGCAGGGCGGGGTGGTGCGCGTATCGATTGCGCACTACAACACGCCCGACGAAATGGCCCGCTTGATCACCCAGCTCGATGCGGCTATTGATGGTGTTATCGACAGCATGCCGCACCTTGCCTGAACCATAGAGGCTGAATGTGAGTAATTCCACTGCAACCCTGATCCGCAACGGCCGCGTCATCACGGCCACCGACGACTATGTGGCCGACGTGCTGCTGCAAGACGGCATCGTGCACACCATCAGCCAGGCCATTGAAGCCGGTCCTGATGTGCGGGTGGTGGATGCCACGGGCTTGTATGTGTTGCCCGGCGGCGTTGACACCCATGTGCACCTGGAAAACGTGATCGGCCCGACCATCACCGCCGATACTTTTGCCAGTGGCACCAAGGCCGCAGCGTTTGGCGGCACCACCACCGTGGTCGACTTTGCGCTGCAAACCGAGACCGATTCGCCCCTGGGCGCGATTGCCCGCGCGCAAGCGTCCGCGCAGTCGCAGGTGGCGGTGGACTACAGCCTGCACGTGATCGTCACGCGGGTGGACGACCAGGTGTTGAAAGATGTGCGCTACGCCATGCACCACGAGGGCGTGAGCAGCTTCAAGATGTTCATGGCCTACCCGGGCGTGATGATGGCCGACGACGCGTCCATTTTCCGCATGCTGCGCCAGGTCGGCGCAGACGGTGGCATGGTGGCGCTGCACGCCGAAAACGGCACGGTGATCGATCTGCTGATCAAGGAGGCCTTGGAGGCCGGCCACACCTCGCCGCGCTACCACGCGCTCACCCGTCCCTCGCTCATGGAGGGCGAGGCCACGCACCGCGGCATCCGCCTGGCCGAGTTGGCGAATGCGCCGATTTATTTTGTGCATGTGTCCAGCAATGACGCGCTCAAGCACATCGTGACCGCACGCGCGGAAGGCATTCCGGTCTTTGCCGAGACCTGCCCGCACTACCTGCTGTTTGATGATTCGGTCTACGACAACGATGATTTTGAGACCGCCAAATACGTGATGACGCCACCCTTGCGCAAGCCCGAGGACCAGAAGCATTTGTGGCGGGCGCTGCGCTACGACGACCTGCAGGTGATCGCCACCGACCACTGCCCTTTTTGCATGAAGGCGGACCATTTCGGCATGCGCAGCGCCAAGCTGCGCGGCGCGCATGACTTTTCCAAAATACCGAATGGCGCGCCCGGCATTGAGACGCGCTTGGTGAGCTTGTTTGATATTGGTGTGATGCAAGGCAAGCTGTCATTGAACCGCTTTGTTGAACTCACCGCCACCACGCCTGCCAAGCTGTTTGGCCTGTTCCCGCAAAAAGGCACGATTGCAGTGGGCAGTGACGCCGATGTGGTGCTGTTCAACCCGGCGGTGACCCAGACGATTCATGCCAAACACCTGCACAGCCACTGTGACTACACGCTGCTTGAAGGCCGCCAGTTGCAAGGCCGTGTGGAGAAAGTCTTTTTGCGCGGGCAGTTGATCGTGGATGGCGAGCACTGGCATGGCCGCGCGGGCATGGGCCGTTTTGTCAAACGCGGGCAGGTGCGCGCGTTCTGAACCATGGCACCCGCCAAGTCCGACAAGCCCGACACCCCGGAAGCCCTGCGCGCATTGGTCGCCCAGCGCGGCAGCGAACTGACCCCGCGTATGCGCGACGCGGCGCACTATGCGCTGGAGCATCCGGGCGACGTGGCGCTGTGTTCGCTGGCCGAGCTCGGCGAACGCGCCCAACTGGCGCCCGCCGCATTCATCCGGATGGCGAAGGCGATGGGGTTTTCCGGTTTCACCGATTTGCAGCGCCTGTTTCGCGCGCCGCTGCAGCAGGCGGTGCAACCCAGCTACCGCGAGCGGATCCGCCACTACGGCGGCGAGTTGACCCTGGAGCGACCGGAAGACCCGGCCGCCGTGTTGCGTGCCTTCAGCCAAGCCAACATCGTGTCCTTGCAGCATTTGCAGGCCGATGCGGACACTCTGCCCTTGCGCGAGGCCATCGCCATGCTGCAAGGAGCCCGGCTGGTGCATGTCATCGGTTTGCGCCGCTCGTATGCGGTGGCGGCCTACCTGGCCTATGCGCTGAACCGTATCGGGCGCAGTGCGATTCACATCACCGCGCAGGGTGGCATGGTGGCTGAGCAGGCGCTGGCGGCCGGCCCCAAAGACGTGGTGGTGGCGATCAGCTTCCCACCCTATGCCGCCGACACCTTGCAGGTCTGCGACCAAATCAAAGCCCAGGGCGCAGGTTTGCTGGCCATCAGCAACGGCGTACTCAGCCCCCTGGGGCGCAGCGCCGATCTGCTGCTGGATGTCAACGACGCCGAACTCAAAGGCTTTCGTTCGCTCACCTCCGCCTTGTGTCTAGTTCAAACCCTGGTGATGGGCATCGCCTTCGGCCAGCGCCACCAGGCCCGCAAAAAGGCAGGTGCCAAGCCCAGCCCCGATTTGGTTGATATTGATTGCTGAGGCGCCGTGTCTGATTCCACCCGCCACACCATCCTTGCCGTAGAGCCATTGACGCCGCAGGGTTTTGCGCCCTTTGGTGATGTCATCTCCGCCCGCCCGGATGGGCAGCAGTTTCATATTAACCAAGGGTTTGCCACCCGCTTCCATGATTTGGCCCGCATTGACGTCGGACAGGACGCGGGCGGGCGGGTGCTGGTCAATATTTTTCGTGCTGTACCCCGCGGATTGCCTATCCAGCTGCAGGTCATGGAGCGCCACCCCCTGGGCAGCCAGGCGTTTGTGGCGATGTCCGAGCTTCCTTTTCTGGTGGTGGTGGCCGCGCCTGCGGCGCAGCTACAGCCCGGGCAGATCCGGTGTTTCCTGGCCCAGGCCGGGCAGGGCGTGAACTACGCCAAAGGTGTTTGGCACCACCCGCTGATTGCGCTGGAGCGTGCCAGCGATTTCCTCGTCATAGACCGGGGCGGCCCGCCGGGGGAGAACAACCTGGACGAGGTCGACGTATCGGACTGGGGGCTTTGGGCGGGGTAATACAGCGGCAATAAGTTGGCTGGCCTGCTTATTGCTATCTCGGAGGCATGCCCAATTTACCCACTTTGGTTAGCACGGTCCCGGTGAACTGCTGGAAGTGCCGATTTTTCGCCACCAGCTGGGATCCCAAGCTCCCGTATAGCTGTAAATTGCTGGGGTTCAAGTCGCGCATGATGCCTTCCCAACAGGTATTGGCTTTGGATGGGCGACCCTGCCAGGGCTTTGACGCAAAGCCTGCACTGCCCAAGCCGGCACAGCCGAGACCTGCTTTGGCAATGCAGCGCTGAGGCGCAGCCCAGGCCTGGCCTCTAGCGGCCGCCACAGGTCTTCAGCGGCAAGCACTTGCCGCCGGTCGGGAAGGCGTCGACAAACCGACGCAATTGGGTGGCACGGCTCCTGCTTATTAGGGTTTCCGAACCCTATAAACACGTTCACCGATGTCTAACTCGACCCATCCCCTCCATGCCTTGTGGCTGGACCCATTCCGGGCGCTGCGACCCCAGGATCAGTCTGCATTGACCGATCTGGGTATGGATGTGCACGTCGTGCGCACCTTGGATGAATTGGGTGCCCCGATACGCGCTGGTGCCATCGACCTGGTGGTGGTGGGTTTGGGGCAGGACTGCGAACTGTTGCATGCCGTCAAAGACCTGATCGACGCTTGCCCTACTGATTTCAAACGTCCTTCCATTCTCTGCCGCGTGGAGCGGCGCAATTTGGAAGTCACCGTGGCGGCTATGCGCACCGGTGCTTTGCATGTGATCGCCACCGATGACTGGGCTGTTGCCACCTGGGAGGCTGCACTGCAACCGGTGCAGCAACCCGAGCAGGATAAAAACGCCGAGACCCCAGCCGCTAAGACTTCTGCCGTGCCTGCGGTGCGCGATGTGATCTACGTGGATCCGGTCAGCCGCAATTTGCTGGCCTTGGCACAACGCGTGGCGCTGGCCAATGTCAATGTGTTGATCGAAGGCCCGACCGGTGCCGGTAAAGAAGTTCTGGCGCGTGTGCTGCATGAATCGTCCGTCGTGGCGCGTGGCCCATTTGTCGGCCTGAACTGCGCAGCGCTGCCCGAGCACATGATGGAAGACCTGCTCTTCGGTCATGAAAAGGGCGCTTTCACCGGCGCGGTCAAAGACCACCGCGGCTTATTTGAACAAGCCCAGGGCGGCACCTTGTTCCTGGATGAAATCGGCGAACTGCCCATGCATTTGCAGTCCAAGTTGCTGCGCGTGTTGCAGGAGCGCACATTGACCCGTTTGGGTTCTGAGCGCCCGGTGGCCTTGAATGTCAAGATCGTCGCCGCCACCAACAAAAATCTGCGCGATGCGATTGCGCAGCGCGAATTCCGCGAAGACCTGTATTTCCGTCTGAGCACCTTCAAGCTGCGTATCCCGCCATTGCATGAGCGCAAGGGCGACATCCTGCCGATGGTGGTGCGCATGCTGGCGCGCAATTGCGCGCACACCCAAACCCAGCCCTGGGAGCTCACTCCCGAGGCCCAGCATGCGCTGCTGGACTACCCCTGGCCTGGCAATGTGCGTGAGCTCGAAAACGTGGTGCAGCGCGCCATGGTGATTTCCGGTGACCATGTGATCGACATGCAGCACCTGATGTTCGATGACTCGATCAATCCCTTGGATTTCATGGACGGCGTCGAACAGGCCTCGCCGCGCGCGGTTTACAGCCCATCGTACTTTGATAAGCCTGCGGTACAGCCCGCTTCGGCCATGCCCCAGAGTTTGCATGCCACGGTCAAAAGCAGCGAGTTTTCGGTGATCCAGGCTGCGCTCATGGAGAGCAAAAGCCGTGAAGAAGCCGCCCAGAAGCTGGGCATCAGCCCACGCACGCTGCGCTACAAGCTTGCGCGCTTGCGTGAAACGCCTGATGCCGTGGGCTCTGCAGCCTGACCTGTGCCGTATTGACAAGGACACCCGCCATGATTGAAAAAGCCACCTCCGCATCCAGTATCGCTGCGATGCTCCAGACCCTGAAAAGCCATGCTGCGCAGGCCAGTGGTATGGGTGTCGATGGTTTGGGCGGGCAGACTGTTTCCAAGTCCGATTTTTCGGACATGGTTCGTCAGGCTGTGAAGCAGACCAATAGCCTGCAACTGGATTCTCAGGAAACCAACAACGCGTTTGAACGCGGCGAACAGGTACCCCTAACTGACGTGGTGTTGAAGATGCAGAAAGCGTCGCTGTCGTTTGAGGCCACATTGCAAGTGCGCAACAAGGTACTCAAGGCCTACGAAGACATCATGAACATGCCGGTTTAAGCCGACACCCTGTACGACACATTCCGCGCTGAAAGATTTCTTATATGGCCACCGCACTTGCAAATACCGGCACTTTTGTACCTGCATCGGTCGACGAGCAGCCGCTGGCGACCCGCAGTGGCAATGACCACCGCGCCGGCGGTCAGGGCGGTAGCTTGGCCACCAATAACGCCGGTAATGGTGGCGCCATGGCAAACACCAACGGCATGAATAACGGCGGCATGGTTGCCAATGGTTACAACAACGGCGGCATGGTTTCGCCTGAAGACTACAGCGGTCTGTTCGGCCCCATTCAGCGCACGCTGGCCCAACCCGCCGTCAAGCGGGCTTTGCCCGTTCTGGTGATTGCGCTGGTATGCCTGTTGTTTGCGATCATTTTTGTGGCCATGAACCAGCCCGCATACCGGCCCGTGATGACCGGTGTGACCGAGGGAGACCAGCAGGCTGTGTTTGAGGCGCTGAAAGCCGCAGACTACAAACCCATCATCGACAGCTCCAACGGCCAAGTCACCGTACCCACCGATCGCTACCACGCGGCCCGCATCTTTTTGGCGTCTAAAGGACTTCCCAAAACCATGCCCACCGGCCTGGATGCCTTGAAGGAGCAGTCGGCTCTGACGACCAGCCAGTTCATGGAACAAGCCCGCTACAACGCTGCCATGGAACAGGAACTGGCACGCACTATTTTGCAAATTGAGACCATCCAGACTGCGCGGGTGCATTTGGCGATTACCAAGCCATCGGTCTTTGTGCGCGACCGCACGCCGCCCAAGGCGTCTGTTGTAGTGACACCGCAGTCAGGGCGCACCGTCAGCCCCCTGCAAGTGCAGGCCATGGTGCATTTGATTGCCTCCAGCGTGCCGCTGCTCACGCCCGATAACGTGGTGATCGTTGACAACTTCGGCAAATTGATGACCGAGAGCGCCAGCGAGCAAGCGATGGGCCTGAGTGCCGGTCAGACTAAACACAAGCAGAACCAGGAAGACCTCTACCGCCAGCGCGTCCTGCAAATTCTTTCGCCCATTGTGGGTGACGCCAATGTGCGTTCCCAGGTCAACCTGGCTTTGGATTTCAGCCAGACCGAAACCACGGTGGAAGACTATGACACGGCTGGCAAGGGGCCCAAAACCCGTTCCGAGATCATCAGCGAAGACCGCAACAGCGCCAAAGAAGCCAGCGGTGTACC
>CANIRI010000068.1 GCA_947469815.1 Comamonadaceae bacterium
CAGATTGCCGCTGCTGCAGCGATGGTTGATGTCGATGGCATGAAGCCGGAAGACGCAGCCAAGAAGTGGATTGCGAACAACCAGGCCAGCGTGAAAGCCTGGACGAACTAATATCCGTTCGCACCGGTGGGCCGCCTTGTGCGGCCCACTTTGTTTGTAACTGCCCCGTATGTGAAGGGTTTTGAATGCTGAAAGCCGAGCCGAAAATTTCCTGTCGCCATTTGTGGAAGGTGTTCGGTCCAGACCCCACGGGTTTTTTGAAGAAGCACCAGATGCAGCCCGATGCGGCGGCCTTTGCCGCCGAGCAGTACATCGGCGCGGTGCGCGATGTGTCCTTCGACGTGATGGAAAACGAGATCCTGGTGATCATGGGCTTATCCGGATCGGGCAAGTCCACCTTGATCCGCGCCATCACCCGCTTGAATGACCCGACTGCCGGCGAAGTGCTGATGGATGGGCGCAACTTGCTAGCCGCGTCCGCCGACGAGTTGATTGAAATCCGCCGCCACAAAATGGGCATGGTGTTCCAGAATTTCGGCTTGTTGCCGCACCGCAATGTGCTGGACAACGTGGCCTTTCCGCTGGAGGTCAGCGGCAGCGACCGCGCATCGCGCGAAGCCAAAGCCCGCGAGATGCTCAAGCTGGTGGGCTTAGAGGGCCGCGAGGGCTACTTCCCCCGCGAATTGTCGGGCGGTCAGCAGCAGCGCGTCGGCATTGCCCGCTCGCTGGCGGTGGGCCCTGAAATTTGGTTTCTCGATGAGCCTTTTTCCGCGCTGGATCCGCTGATACGGCGCGAAATGCAGGATGAGTTTTTGCGGTTGCAAAAACTGCTGCGCAAAACGATTTTGTTTATTACCCACGACTTTGACGAAGCTATTCGGCTGGCTGACCGCATCGGCATCATGAAAGACGGCTATTTGGTGCAACTCTCGCGGCCGGAAGAAATGATTCTGCACCCCGCCAACGACTATGTCCGGGAGTTTGTGAAGATCGCGCCGCGCGACAAAATTCTCTCGCTGTCGGCAATCGCCCGCCCGCTTAGCGGTGACGCCCCGGCGCAGGTGCTGCCCGGCGCGACCAAGTTGGCCGACGCAGCAGCCCGTATTTTGGGCAGTGACGCGTCCTTCCACATCGTCGACGAGGCAGGTCTCAGCCTGGGCGAGGTGCGCCGTGCCGATCTGATCACAGCCCTTTTCCCTGAAGGCACACACTGATGGCGCTTGCGGCTTCTCCCCTGCGTGCCGCGATCCCGCTGGTGTTTCTGGCCTTGCTTGCCGGGGTGCTGGCGACGGGTGCGACTGAGGTTTTGTCGATCTGGCCGGAGGATTGGATCCTGCCGTTTCGCACCTGGGTGACAGATTTTTTTGTCTGGTTCAGTGCACTCGCAAAACCCGTGACGCGGGCCGTCTCCTGGGTGCTGCTGCAGCCTTTGACGTTGGTCGAGGCCTTGTTGTTCCGGGGCGTGCCGGATTGGGAGACCGGTCCGCTTCCCTGGGTGATCATCGCGCTGGCGGTGGTGGTTTTCGCGCATTGGCAAAGCGGTCTGCGGCTGGCGCTGTTTTGTGCCGCGTGCATGGCCTACCTGGCGCTGTTTGATTTGTGGTCCGACTCCATGCAGACACTGGCGATGGTGCTGGTCACTGTGCCGCTGGCTGCAGGTCTGGGCCTGGTCCTGGGGGTTTGGGCGACCCGAAAACGATCCGTCGAGCGTGTGCTCAACACCATGTTCGACGTGATGCAAGCCACGCCGCACATGGCCTACCTGGGCCCGGTGGTGGTGCTGTTCGGTTTCGGGCAGGTGCCGGCCATGCTGGCGACCTTGATCTTCGCGCTGCCGCCCATGGCGCGCTGCACGATTCTGGGTATCCGCACGGTCTCGTCCGAGATCGTCGAGGCCGGGGTCATGGCCGGTTGTACACCGGGGCAGCGCCTGTGGAAGGTGGAGTTGCCTGCGGCCCAGCAAACGCTGTTGCTCGGCCTCAACCAGGTGGTGATGCAGACCCTGGCTATGGCGGTTATTGCATCGCTGGTGGGTGCCTCGGGGCTGGGTCAAAAATTGCTTTTTTCTTTGCAGCAATTGCGCATCGGCAAGGCGGTGGAGCAGGGCTTGGCCATCACGCTGATTGCCTTGATGCTGGACCGGCTGACCGTTGCACAAATGGCCCGCTCTGCGGCCTTGCATCTGGTCGAGGGCAGCTGGTGGTACCGGCACCGGCATATGGCCGCTTTTTTGGTGGCGGCGGTGCTGCTCTTTGTGTCATCGCGGCTGCTGCCCTGGTTGGCCCTGATACCCTCCGAGATGACTTTTTCTTACGGCGCGCCCATTGACGAAGGCGTGCGCTGGGTTTCGAAAAATCTGTACGCGTACATCAAGCCCTTTCGCAATGCAGTCACGATTTATCTGCTGCTGCCGATACGCGATTTCTATCTGTGGCTGCCCTGGAGCGTGGTGATCGGTGTGCCGGCCGCGCTGGGCTGGTACCTGGGTGGCTGGCGGCTGACCTGGGTGCCGGTCTTGCTGTTCGGCTTCTTGATGGTGGCCGGCTTTTGGACGCCCTTGATGTTGACCATTTATCTGGTGACGAGTTGCGCGATTCTGTGCACGGTCATAGGGATTCCACTGGGTATCTGGGCTGCCAAAAATGCCACGGCGAGTCGGGTGATATTGACAATGTGCGATTTGTTGCAGACCTTTCCGAGTTTCATTTACCTGATTCCGGTGATCATGCTGTTCCAGACCAGCGATGTGTCGAACGTGCTGGCTATGTTGTGCTACGCCACGGTGCCTGCTGTGCGCTACACCTATCTGGGCTTGATGCGGGTGCCGCCCACGGTGGTCGATGCGGCCATTGCCTGCGGCGCCACGCCCCGCCAAAGGCTGTTCAGGGTGGAGCTGCCCTTGGCTTTCCCAGAGATTTTGCTGGGTATCAACCAGACCATCATGATGTCACTGGCCATGGTGGCCATCACCGCGCTAATCGGTTCGCGCGACTTGGGCCAGGAGATTTACAAGGCCTTGCCCGGCGCGGACACCGGACGCGGCTTGCTGGCCGGTTTGGGGATTGCGTTTATCGGCATCGTGGCCGACCGTCTGATCAGCGCCTGGGCGAATAAGCGCAAGGCGGCTTTGGGTCTGGCGACCCCCCTATGACTTTGAACGGCGTTTTGCAGCGTTGGCCCGTCTTTGTTCCGCTGTTGGCGCTGCTGGGGCTGTATTTGCTGTTGAATGTGCGGGTGGACGGATGGGATGCATGGGGCTTGGTGGTGGTGCTGATCCTGGTCATCATTGCATCGGTTCACCACGCCGAAGTCATCGCCCACCGACTCGGTGAACCCTACGGCACCTTGGTGCTGGCGCTGGCGGTGACGGTGATTGAGACATCGTTGATTTTGTCCATGATGTTGTCAAAAGGAGCGGCCAGCGCCGCCTTGCCACGGGACACGATTTACTCTGCGGTCATGATTGCCTGCAACGGCGTGGTCGGCATTTGTTTGCTCATTGGCGGCTTGCACCATCGGGAGCAGCTTTTCCGGATCGAGGGTACGGGTCCGGGATTTGCGGCGCTGGCTACGCTCTCGGTGATGGTGCTGGTCATGCCCCTGTACACCACCAGTTCGCCCGAGGGCACGTATACCGATTCGCAGCTGGTCTTTGTGGCGCTGTCTTCGCTGGTCTTGTGGCTGGTTTTCGTGTTCATCCAGACGGTACGACACCGCGATTATTTTTTGCCGTTTGAAAGTGCAGCGGATGAATCGGTGCACGCCGATCCGCCCTCGACGCTACGGGCCTGGAGTAGTTTTGTTTTGATGATGATGGCGCTCGTATCGGTCGTTGGATTTGCCAAAGAGCTTTCGCCAGCCATGGAATCCATGGTGAGGGCCTATCGGGCGCCTGCGCCGGTTTTGGGTATTTTGATCGCGCTGATCGTGCTGCTCCCCGAGACATGGGCGGCGATACGTGCCGCGCGGGTTGACCGCTTGCAAACCAGTATGAACCTGGCCATCGGCTCGGCCCTGGCCAGCATCGGCCTGACCATTCCGCTGGTTGTGCTGGCCAGTGTGGTGTTTGATCTGCCGCTGAAGCTGGGCTTGGACACCAAGGATGTCGCGCTCTTGGCACTGACCTTTCTGGTCGGCAGTATCACCCTGGGTTCCGGGCGGACCAACGTGATGCAGGGCGCCATCCACCTGGTGCTTTTTGCGAGTTTTTTGTTTTTGACTTTGGTGCCCTGATTGGGGCCCATGCCCTTGGGCGGTTGGGCGTCTGTCTACTAGCCTTTGGCAACCGGGCGCGCCGGGTCGCTGCACCACTCGCTCCAACTGCCCGCAAACAGGGTACTGGCCCCCAGCCCGGCGACTTGCATGGCCAGGATATTCGGTATGGCGCTGACGCCGGAGCCGCAGTGGTGGACTACGGTCGCAGCGCTGCGGTCGCCAAGCAGTGCCTCCAATTCGCCGCGAAGTACCTCGGCAGGCTTGAATAAACCGTCTTCGCCGATGTTCTGGTTAAAGGGCCGGTTCAGTGCGCCGGGTATGTGGCCGGCCACCGGGTCAAAGGGCTCGACCTCGCCGCGAAAGCGCGCCGGGGCGCGGGCGTCGAGCACGGTTTGGCTGGCCCGTCCGAGCTGGCCCTGTACGGTGGCGGCGTCGACAAAGTCCAGCAACGCGGCGTGGACTGCAAACTGTGTCGCCGGGCGTGGCGCGGCCGCGCCGGATTCCACTGCGCCGCCTGCTGCCAGCCAGGCTTGTAATCCGCCGTTGAGCACTGCGGCGGCCTCATGGCCCAGCCATTTCAGCATCCACCACAGCCGCCCGCAGTAGTTCATGCCGTGGCGGTCGTAGACCACGGCCTGCATGCCATTGTGAAAGCCGATCTGGCCCAGCCAGCGGGCAAAGTCTTCACGCGCTGGTAGTGGATGCCGCCCGCCATTCACGGCCCGGCCAGAGAACTGCGGGCTGTGGGTGCTCAGGTCGTCGTTCAGGTCAGCGAAGACGGCACCGGCTATGTGGCTGTCCTCAAACAGCGCGCGTCCGGCAGCGGGCTGCATCAGGTCAAAGCTGCAGTCAAACACCATCAGCGGCGCGCCGCTGGTATGCAGGGCCTGCAACTGGGCAACGCTGATCAGGGTGGTGTGGGGTGGCTGAGAGGCAGACATGGACGTACTCCGGGCATGCGGTTGGACAGGTGCGCACTTTAGTGCGCTTCGGCGGGGGTGTTGGGCAGGGCGCGGGTGCGCAAAAAGGTGGCAATCAGGCCGCTGACCACAATCACCGCCATGCCGGCCCAGCCCAGGGCCTCAATTTCCTCGTCCATCAGCAGCGCGCCAAACAGGGCCGCAAACACAATGCCCGAGTACTGCATGCTGGCCACCACCAGCGTCGAACCCTTGCGGTAGGCGCGGGTCATGGCCAGTTGCCCCAGAGAGGCCAGCACGCCGATGGGGAGGATCCAGGCCGCCTCTTGCCAGTGAACCTGCGTCCAGTCGGTGTGTTTACCCAGCGGCAGGCTGATCGCACCCACAGCAATCGTGCCCAGCGAGAAATAAAACACGGTGCGGGTCTCGGGTTCACCCGCCTTGCCCAGCGCCGTGACCTGCATATAGGCCATCGCCGCGCTGATGCCTGAGAGCAAGCCCACCACACCGGCGAACAACTGGTCTTTCTCAATAGTGGGGTGCAGCGTCATCACCACGCCGGCAAAGCCCATCAGCACCGTGGCCATCAGCGCGCCTTGTTTTTCCTGTCCGCCGTACAGCAGCGAGCCGCCCACAATGAATGCGGCAATCCAGACCCCGCTCATGTAATTCAGCGTCATGGCGGTTGCCACCGGGAGATGCGCAATGGCGTAAAACCAAGCGCCCAGCGATGTCGCGCCGATGATGCTGCGCGTGAGGTGCATCAGCGGCACCGGTGTGCGCCAGGGCGTGCCACTGGCGCGCAACACCACCGCCATAAACGCGAGGCTCACCAGTCCGCGGAAAAAGACCAACTCAAAGCTGCTGAAACTGGTGGAAGCAAACTTGACACACACCGCCATGCCGGCAAAAAAGAATGCCGCCAGCACCATCCATAAAGCTTGCATGCGGGCAGGTGGTCCTCTTTACAGCGCGCTGCCCATGGCCGTGCGGTACCAGTCGTGGAAGTGCTGCATGCCGTCTTCCATGGGGCTTTGGTAGGGGCCGACCTCGTTGTCGCCACGCGCTAGCAGCGCGGCGCGTCCAGCGTCCATGCGCTCGGCGATCTCATCGTCTTCGATACAGGTTTCCATGTACGCGGCGCGCTGGGCTTCCACAAATTCGCGTTCGAAGCCGGCAATTTCTTCGGGGTAATAAAACTCCACCATGTTCATGGTCTGGTTCACGCCAATGGGGTGCAGGGTGGACACGGTCAACACGTGGGGATACCACTCGACCATGATGTGCGGGTAATAGGTGAGCCAGATCGCACCGTATTTGGGTGGCTCGCCACGCCGGTAGTTCAGCAGCTGCTGGTGCCAGCGCTCGTAGACCGGGCTACCGGCCTTGCCCAAACGGTTGGCCACGCCCACGGTCTGTACCGAATACTGCGGCCGGAATTCCCAGCGCAAATCCTCGCATGTCACAAAGTTGCCCAGGCCGGGGTGGAAGGGGCCCACGTGGTAATCCTCCAGGTAGACCTCGATAAAAGTTTTCCAGTTGTAGTTGCAGTGGTGCATTTCCACGTGGTCCAGCACATAGCCACTGAAATCGAGTTCGGCGCGCGGACCCAATCCGGCCATATCGGCCGCCACGTCGCGGCCCTTGCCTTCAAACAGCAGGCCATTCCATTCTTGCAGCGGGTAGTTGTTGAGATTCAGGCAGGGGTCGGTGGCAAAGTGCGGCGCGCCTATCAGCTGGCCGCTGGGGCACTGCGGGTTCACCCCGGAGTAGGTCCAGCGGTGCAGGGGGCAGACGATATTGCCACCGGCCGAGGCCGCGCCCTGGCCCAGCAGCGAGCCGCGGCCCTTGAGCATCAGGGCCTGGCGGTGGCGGCAGACGTTGGAGATGAGTTCGATCCCCTCGCCGTTGCGCACCAAGGCGCGTCCGCCCTGCTCCTGCGGCAGGGCGTAGTAGTCGCCCAGCTCTGGCACGCTCAAGGCGTGGCCCACATAGCGGGGGCCGCCTTGGAAGATATGCGCCATTTCGCGCGCATAGAGCGCAGCATCGAAATAGCTGGCGACCGGAAGTTGGCTGTGCGACTGCTGCAGCTGAAGACTTAAATCAGACATGGTGGACCTGACCTAAAGACTCCCCACAGGGGGATAGCCCTGGCGGGCTGTGGGACGGAGCCGATGCGGCAATACCAGCCGGTCGGAGCGAAGGGCGCGATTGTACGCCCCGGCTTCCTTCAGGTGCGCACCGTAAAATGACCGGCCCGCTGCCAGCCTTCGTGCCCTGCACGCAGCCCCTTACCTTTTTTCATCTGCCCATGCCCAAACCCAGCACCGCAGCGCACCCGCCGGATGCCGCCGCACCGGCCAACTACGAAGTGGCGCTGCAAGAACTTGAAGCCTTGATCGCCCGCATGGACGCCGGCGAGTTGCCGCTCGATGAGTTGTTGGTGAGTTACCAGCGCGGCGCTGTGTTGCTGCAGTTCTGCCGCGACAAATTGCAGGCGGTCGAAGACCAGGTCAAAGTCTTGGAAGACGGCGTACTCAAGCCCTGGAAAACGAGCTGATGCCCGGCAGCGCCGCATTTTCTTTTGCGCCCTGGATGGCCGATGCGCTGGGCCAGGTGGAGCAGGCGCTGGAGCGCTGGGTGCTCGCGCCGCAGGTGGCACAACTGGCCCCCGATTTGCCGCGTGCCATGCGCTACGCGGTGCTTGACGGCGGTAAGCGCCTTCGCCCCTTGCTGGTTTTGGCTGCGCACGAGGCCTGCGCCGCGCAAGCAGACGTGCCCACACATAGCGCGCAGTCGGCTGTGCGGGCGGCCTGCGCGGTGGAACTCATACACGCCTATTCGCTGGTCCATGACGACATGCCTTGCATGGACAACGATGTCTTGCGCCGTGGCAAACCGACGGTGCATGTGGAGTTCGGCCAGGCCACGGCCTTGCTCGCGGGTGACGCCTTGCAAGCCCTGGCTTTTGAATTGCTGACCCCGGACGGTATGGATATAGACCCGCTGATCCAGGCCCGTTTGTGCGCGCAGTTGGCGCGCGCGGCAGGGCACGGCGGTATGGCCGGTGGCCAGGCCATCGACCTGGCGCATGTGGGCCGCAGCATGAAGCGCGCGGAGCTGCAGCGCATGCATGAACTCAAAACCGGCGCGCTGCTGCAGTGCAGTGTGGTGATGGGTGCGCTGTGCGGCGGGGCCGATGCGCAAGCATTGAACGGTCTGAGCGCATACGGCGCGGCCCTCGGCCTGGCTTTTCAAGTGGTGGACGACGTCTTGGATGTGACCGCCGATTCCGCCACCTTGGGTAAGACGGCGGGTAAGGACGCGTACGCCAACAAACCCACTTACGTCAGCACCATGGGCCTGGAGGCCAGCCAGCGCTACGCCCACACGCTGTTGGCGCAGGCGGAAAAAGCTTTGCGCGACAGCGGCCTGCGCGAGACCCGTGCCTTGCACGCCCTGGCCCGCATGGTGGTCGAACGCGCCCACTGAACCGCAGTACGAATTTATGCAAAACCATCCCGCAGGGCTGCGCCTAGCCGATATCGATTCACCGTCTGCTTTGCGTAGCTACCCGCGCCATGCCTTGCCCGGTCTGGCCGCCGAGCTGCGCGACTACCTCTTGCACAGCGTGGCCTCCACCGGCGGACATCTGAGCTCCAATTTGGGGACGGTGGAGCTGACGCTGGCGCTGCATTACGTTTTCAACACCCCGCAAGACCGCATCGTCTGGGATGTGGGCCACCAGACCTACCCGCACAAAATCATCACCGGAAGGCGCGAGCGCATGGCCTCTTTGCGCCAGTTGGGTGGTTTGAGCGGTTTCCCGCAGCGCGCCGAAAGTGTGTTTGACGCCTTTGGCACAGCGCACTCCAGCACCTCTATCTCTGCGGCCCTGGGTATGGCCATGGCCGCGCGCATCAAGGGCGAAGACTTCCACTCGATTGCCGTGATCGGCGACGGCGCGCTCACCGCCGGTATGGCCTTTGAGGCACTCAACAACGCCGGCGTGCAAGAGGGCAAGCTGCTGGTCATCTTGAACGACAACGACATGAGCATCAGCCCGCCGGTCGGTGCGCTCAACCGGTATCTCGCGCAGCTCATGAGCGGGCAGTTTTACGCCCAGGCCAAGAACGTCGGAAAAGGCTTGCTCAAAGGCGCGCCGCCCCTGTTTGAGTTGGCCAAGCGCATCGAAGAGCAGGCCAAAGGCATGCTGGTGCCGGCCACCTTATTCG
>CANIRI010000069.1 GCA_947469815.1 Comamonadaceae bacterium
ACCGCGTGGCCAACGGCTTCAATCATGCGGCGAACCTCCCGGTTGCGCCCCTCGGAAATGGTGACCCGGTACCAACAGTTGGAGCCCTCGCCCCCGCCGTCTTCAACCGTGCCGAACTGCGCCATGCCATCGTCCAACATCACGCCGGACAACAAGGTTTTCTTCTCTTCGGCACTCAGGGCCCCGAGAACGCGCACGGCATATTCCCGCTCCAAACCGAATCGGGGGTGCATCAGCTTGTTGGCCAGATCGCCGGAGCTGGTGAAAAGCAGCAGGCCCTCGGTGTTCAGGTCCAGGCGCCCGACCGACTGCCATTTACCTTGGAGCAACTTGGGCAGGCGGCGAAAAACCGTGGGGCGGTTTTGCGGATCGTCGTGGGTGACGACCTCCCCCGCAGGCTTGTGATAAGCGATCACGCGGGCTGCAGGCGGATCAATGCGGAAGCGAATCGGCTTGCCATTGACCTTGATGGTGTCGCCAAACTGGATCCGCTGCCCGATATGCGCAGGCTCGTTGTTGACGGAGATACGCCCCTCCAAGATGAGTTGCTCCATCTCCAAGCGGGAACCCATGCCCGACTGGGCCAGCACCTTATGCAGCTTGGGCGTCTCAACCTGCGGGGCCAAAACACGCTTGGTGGCCGGTTCGTCAAGCCCGCCCGCATCTTCTGCGTCGAACTGACCCGAAATAATGTCCAAAAATGGACTCGGGTGGGCTGGCTGCGCTGTCGCCGGATCAACCGGCAAGGCATCCTCGGACATGGCGATGGCGTCCACATCGGGATCGGGCGTGATTTCGGGGTGATTCATACTGGGTTTTCAGTCCAAGGTGATACCGCTGGATCGGCTTGGGCCACCCCAGTGTCGGTAAATGGCAGTTCGGCGCTGGCGGCGTCATCGCCACTGATTAACTGACCCAGCGCTTCGCCCTCACTGCCTGGCGCGGTCAGAGCAGGAAGCTCTTTCAGCGACGCCAGCCCGAGGTCATCTAAAAATTGCCGAGTCGTGGCCAGCAAGGCCGGGCGGCCAACCGATTCACGGTGGCCAACCGTCTCCACCCAACCCCGGTCTTCCAACTGACGCAGCAATTGGGAGTGGACGGTGACGCCACGGATTTCTTCGATATCACCACGCGTTACCGGTTGGCGGTAGGCAATGATGGCCAGGGTTTCGAGCACCGCACGGCTATAGCGCGGGGGCTTCTCGGGGTGCAATTTTTCAAGGTAATGCGCCAAGTCGGGGTGGCTTTGGAAGCGCCAGCCGCTGGCTACCTCGGTCAGTTGCAAGCCGCGCTCAGCCCATTCGCCACGAATCTCGTCCAGATAATCCCGCAGCTGCGGCTCCTCCAAAGCCTCGTCGAACAAGGTGCGCAGATCGCGCATCTGCATGGGCTGATCCGCGCACAAAAGCGCAGCCTCCAGTACACGCTTGGCATCGAGCATAGATTTCCTTCATGACATTGGTCCGTGGCCCAAGCTCCGAATGAAGTAGGTCAGAGTGGGAGCCGCGGGGTACGCTGCACCTCGGGCTCAATCTGCACGCGCATAGTTCGCGCGGCGCGAGAGCCGGATTGCGTGCCGTAGGCCGTCAACCCGGAGGTGTTAAATCATTGTATCCCAGCCCCTGTGAGGCCAACACCGCCAGAAACCCAGTCGGCGGCGCTGCCTCGAAGCGCAGCCGCTTGGCTGTTACAGGGTGCGCGAAGCCCAGACGGAACGCGTGGAGCGCCTGCCCCGCCAAGCCGGACGCGGGCTTGCCGCCGTAGACGGTATCGCCCACCAATGGATGGCCCATTTCCGCCATGTGTACGCGGATTTGGTGCGTGCGGCCGGTATGCAAAACGCAGCGCACTAAACAGAACTGCCCGTTGTCTGCCAGCACATGGATGTCAGTGGCCGCCGTTTTGCCGGATTGGCGGGCCAGGTCTACGACCGCCATACGCAGGCGGTTGCGCGGGTCCCGGCCTATCGCGCTCTGCGCATGCCAAAGCGGCCCGTGAGACCAGTGGCCGTGGGCAATGGCCAGGTACTCCCGGTCCACTTCGCGTGCCGCGATGGCTGCAACCAGCGCGTCCATCGCAATTCGGTTGCGCGCCACCACCATCAGGCCGCTGGTGTCTTTGTCCAGCCGGTGCACGATACCCGCGCGCGGCACGTCCATCAGCGCACTGTCCAGGGCCAGCAAACCATTGAGCAGCGTACCGCTCCAATTACCAGGCGCCGGATGCACCACCAGGCCCACGGGCTTGTTGATAACCAGTACATCAGCATCGCGGTAGACCACATCGAGCGCCATGGGCTCCGGTTTGAAAGCAGTGCTTTGGGGCGTCGGCTGCAGGCTGATTTGCATCCGGTCGTCGCAGCGCACCGTGGCAGACTGTTTGCCGGCAATGCGGTCGTTGAGGGTCACGTGCCCGGCCTCAATCAGCTGCTGCAAATAGCTGCGTGAGAACTCAGGCACCACCTCCGCCAAGGCTTTATCCAATCGAATACCGTGCTGTCCTGGCCCCAGAACCACACGCCGCAGCTCCACCGTATCGCCGTGCAGATCCGTGTCATCGAGCCCGCTTTCGAGGGGGTCGGTGGCTATACTGCTGCGCTTATCTTCCAAGGAATGTTTCATGATCTTGAGCGGCAAATTATCAGCGCTGTGGGGTGATGCAGGCCGAGTCGGCTTGCTGAAGTCGCTGGCACTGGTCATGCTGGCAGCTGTCATCAGTTCTTGCTCCACTGCTTTGGTCGACAAAACGTTGGGCATGACGCCGGCCCAGTTGTACGCCGAGGCCAAAGACGAGATGTCCAACCAACAGATCGAAAAAGCCATCGGCTTGTACGAAAAGCTGGAAGCCCGCGCCGCCGGCACGCCGCTGGCGCTGCAGGCGCAGTTGGACAAGGCCTACGCCTACTACCTGACGCGCGAGCCGGTGATGGCGCTGGCCACCATTGACCGGTTTATCCGGATGAACCCCGCCAGCCCGGCGCTTGACTACGCCTTTTACCTCAAGGGCGTCGTCTCATTCAACAACGATCTGGGCATGTTCGGGCGCTACACCGGCCAGGATTTGGCCGAGCGGGACCAAAAAGCCGCCCGCGAATCGTTCGAGGCTTTTCGCGAACTGGTGGCACGATTCCCGCAGTCCCGCTACGCCGAAGATGCGCGCCAGCGCATGGGTTTCACGGTGTCTGCACTGGCCAAGTACGACGTGGTCGTAGCCAAATACTATTTCCGCCGTGGGGCTTACTTAGCGGCCATCAACCGTGCCCAAAATGCGGTGTCCGAGTACCGCAATGTGCCGGCGGTCGAGGATGCATTGTTCTTGATTTACAAGTCCTACGATGTCATGGGTTTACCCGCCATGCGGGACGATGCAAGGCGGGTGCTGGCCGCCAGTTTCCCGGATTCCCAGTACCTGGGCCCTGCTGGAGAAGGTGACGACTGGCTGAAGCGCTAGGTAGCAGTCGGCGGGGCCGCAGTCGCGGAGGGCGCGGCCAATTCGGCCAGTGCGTTCTTCCAATCCGTAGCGTCACGCAGGCGGCGCATAGGCGGCAGCGCTTGCAGCAGTTTTTTCCCATAGGCCCGTGTATGTAAGCGGGTATCGCACACCACCAGAATTCCCCGGTCACTCTCCCCCCGGATCAAGCGGCCCGCGCCCTGCTTGAGCACCATCGCGGCGTGCGGCAAATGGATATCTTTGAAGGCCTTGCCCCCTGCCGCCGTGCAAGCCTCTGTCTGGGCGCGCACCAGCGGATCATCGGGCGGGGCAAATGGCAGCTTGTCGATGATCAGCAACTGCAGCACATCACCGGCCAGATCAATACCCTCCCAAAACGAAGCCGAGGCCACCAACACCGCGCCTGGACCTGGCGCCGCAGCCCGCGCCGTAAAACGCTCCAACAGCTCGCGCTTGGACGCATCGCCCTGGGCGAGAACTTCCAAGCCACCAGCTTCCTGGCGCGCCATGAACACCTGCAACGCCTTGCTCACCGCCTGCACCGCCCGCAGTGTCGTGGTCAGCACCAGTGTTTTGCCGCCAATGTGCATGGCTGCTTCCGCAACAAGTGCTGCAACCGCCACACTGTGTTCGGGGTGCGCGGGTTCTGGAAATTCCTGCGGGACGTAGAGCGCCGCCTGCCGCGCGTAATCAAAAGGGCTTTCCACCCGCAGCGTGCGCGCGCCTTCCAGGCCGCAAGGCTCGACAAACCAGCGCAAAGCCTCATCGGTACCCAACGTTGCCGACGTGAAAATCCAGGCCCTGCTGGCATGGTCGGTCATGGCCACATGCTGGCGCATCACCGCGCTGATATTCAAAGGCGAGGCACAAATCCGCACTTGGGTGCCGACTTCCACCCACTGCACCATCCCATTCGGCGCTGTCCCCGCGAACCCTGCCACTTGCTGGTGCAGCGTCTGGGCGCGCTGGGACAGCAATTGCATGGACACGTGGGCGTCCGCCAAAAGATCCAGACAAGTCCGCGCCGCCTCCAAAGCGGCAGCCACGCGGCCCAGCGCTGCAACCCAGATCAGGCTATCGACACCCTCGGGAGCGCCGTCAACCCATGGCAGGCGCTGGGGATTTGTCGGCTCGCCAAACAGTGCAGCCACCGCTTTAACGGATTGCGACAGGGCGCCAGACAGCCCGTGCCAATCGGCAAAACCGCGCTGCGGCCCCTGGGCTTGGCGTAACAAATCAGCGGCCAAGCGCTTCCAGGCAGCGGTGCCGGTTTGCACCGCTAAAAACTGCAGTCCGACGGCATTGATCTGGTGCGCTTCGTCAAATACCACCACACTGGCGCTGGGAAGCAACTCGGCCACACCCGACTCGCGGACCTGCAAATCGGCAAAAAACAGGTGGTGGTTGACCACCACCACATCAGCACCCAAGGCGGTGCGACGCGCTATGTTCACGTGGCACTGCGCCGCGCGCACACACGACGTGCCCAAGCAGTTGTCACGGGTTGAGGTGATTAAGGGCAAGAGCGGCGAGGCCTCGTCCAGCGCGGGCAACTCGGCCACATCACCGCTGGCGGATCGCTGCGCCCACAAGCGCACCTCCCCCAGCAATCGCTGCTGCGCTACAGGCAGGTGCGCGGCAGTTCCACCTGCGAAGGCGTCATCCAAACGCTGCAAACACAGGTAGCTGCTGCGACCCTTGAGCTGCGCAAGCCGAACCGGTACACCCAGGCTTGCCGCCAAGCGTGGGATATCGCGCAAAAAAAGCTGGTCTTGCAAAGCCTTGGTGGCCGTGGACACCAGCACCCGCGCGCCGCTCAGCAGGGCCGGTGCCAGATAAGCGAATGTTTTACCCACACCCGTCCCGGCCTCGACCACCAAGGCACCGCCGCCCTGCACGGTACGCGCCACGGCCAGCGCCATATCGGTCTGACCCGCGCGCGGTACAAATCCCGGCAGGTCCCGCACCAAGGGCCCGTCTGGCGCGAAGACCTGGCGCACGGCGGAAATCAGCGGCACGCGGACTTCAATTCAGGGAGACGCCGGCAACGGTGCCGACTGGGAACCTTTTTGTTCCCGCAAGCGCCGATCACGCTCCGCGATGCGTTCTTCCAACTCCAGCTGCTTGCGGGCAAAAGCGGATTCTTTTTGCTGAACCGCCGCGGGCACCGGCGCACTGGGCGCAGGTTTACTGGCCGCTTTGAGTGGCACCGCAATCACCGTCGCGCTGTGGGATGCGCGCTTATCGTCTAAGGCGCGCTGCCGCGCCTGCGGCCCAGAAGCTTCGGATGCAGAAGCCGCCACTGCCGCATGCTCCGCACGCTTCTGCTCCAGAGCGCGTTGCTTGGCGTCCGCTGCGGGAACCCCAGACGCGGATGCAGCCACCGCCGCGTGCTCCGCGCGCTTCTGCTCCAAAGCCCGTTGTTTGGCCTGCGGCCCAGAAGCCTCAGACGCGGAAGCCGCCACCTCCGCGTGCGCAGCGCGCTTGTCTTGCAGGGCGCGGGCTTTTTCCTCTTGGGCGGTAGCAGCGGTTGCATCGGCAGCCACCGCAGCATGTTCCGCTTGCTTCTCTAAACGCAAACGCTCTTTTTCAGCCTGCGCGGCGGCCCGTTCCTGCGCCTCTTGTTCCAGTTCGGCGCGATCTTGCGAGCGCTGCGCGCGGTCTGCCTCGCGCTGCGCCCGCTCAGCGACACGCACTTGCCGCTCCAACTCCTCCGATTCGCGCTCCGCGTTGCGTTGCTTGCGGTCGTCCTCCCGCTGCGCACGATCGGCCAGACGCGCTTGCCGCTCCAACTCCTGTTGGGCCGCAGTTTCACGCCGAAGCTGATCAGTGCGCACCGCTTCTTGCTCCAGCAGTGCGCGCTGTTGTTGCGATATGGCCAGCTCCTGCTTCGCGATAGCGGCTAATGCCGTGCGCCGCGATCGGGCTACATCAGCCCTGCAGGCGTTGACCACAAAACGGCGGTAGCAGGCGCCGTCCATTCGGTTATGTTCAAGGTTGACCGTCTCGCGCTGAAGCTGCAGAACATCCATCTGGGCAGACAACTCCGGATCAGAAATTTCGGCCGCTGCAGTCAGCGTCGGTAATGCAGCACAAGCCAGCCCCAAGGCGACAAAGAACCAGCAGAAATGGCGCAAGTTCATACCAAGGCCGTGTCCACATGGCGCGGACCACCCACACCAAAATCGGCTGAGGTCATCTCATGCAGCCTTGAGGCGGTTCGGGGAAATTCGTGCGATTGCGGGCCGTTCAGATACAGGCCTTCAGGTGGCACCGCTGCAGAGATCACCAGGCGCACCTTGCGGTCATACAAGACATCAACCAGCCAGGTCAGGCGGCGGGCCTCGGAGGCCATATCCGCATCCATCGCCGGTACATCGCTGACAAACACCGCATCAAATCGCTCCGCCAACTCCAAAAAATCATTCTGGGAATGCGCATCGCCACAGAGGGTGGAAAAATCAAACCAGGCCACGCGACCGGCCAGGCGCCGGGCGCGCAAGCTGCGTCCTTCGACGGTCAGCACCGGTTCCTGGTCCTTGACCCGCGCCATGGCGTGGAACATCAATGCCATCTTGGTATCCGCCTGCGTACCACCAGGGCTCAGGTAGAACTGGGCATCGGCCAATGCATGGCGGCGGTAATCGATGCCGTTGTCGACATTGACGATGTCTAGCTTCTCGTTGAGCAGGTCAATCGCGGGTAAAAGCCGGTCGCGGTGCATCCCATCGGGGTACAAATCGTCGGGCTTGAAGTTCGAGGTGGTGACAAAACCCACGCCGTTTTCAAACAGCGCCGATAACAGCCGGTGCAGGATCAGCGCGTCGGTGATATCGGCCACATGGAATTCGTCAAAGCACAACAAACGGTAGCGCCCGGCCATGCGCCGGGCCAGTTCGTCCAGCGGATCGGCCAGCCCTTTGAGTTCGTTCAACTGGTGGTGTACCTCGCGCATGAACTCATGGAAATGCAAGCGGGTTTTGCGTACCAGCGGGACCGCATCAAAAAAGCAGTCCATCAAAAAGCTCTTGCCCCGCCCAACGCCACCGTAAAGATACACACCCCGCGGAATCGGGGGATGCACCAGCAACTTTTTGATCGCATTGGAGCGCCGGTGCTTGTAGTCCGACCATTCATCGGCACAGCGCTCCAAAGCCTCGATGGCCCGCAACTGCGCCGGATCGCTATGAAAGCCCCGGTTCTGAAGTTCCAGAAGATAGACGGTGTAAACGGACATGGCGGTGCCTATTGTGCCCGCGCCGCCATGGCCTCCCTGCGGCGAACAATAATGCGACAGCGTGCTTCCCAAGTTGCGCGCGTCCACACGTCCATCATCTGCTTTTAGCTGCCCCCGCATCACCTCAATATGAACCCCACGCCTGCTCTTGCCACCTATCCCAGCCTGCGCGGCCAGCGCGTTTTCATCACGGGTGGTGCCACGGGCATCGGCGCGGCGATGGTCGAGGCTTTTGCGCAACAGGGTGCGCACGTGGCCTTCGTCGATGTGGCCGCGGCGGAGGCCACAGCGCTCGCAGAGCGCCTGGCCGCCCTCAGCTACCCGCCAGTCTGGTGGCGCACATGCGATGTGCGCGACATCCCGGCGCTGCAAAACGCGATTCGCCAGGCGCAATCGGAGCTCGGTGACTTCTTCACCTTGGTTAACAACGTGGCCCGCGACGACCGCCACGCGCTGGAGGCGGTCACGCTGGAGTACTACGACGAGCGCATGGCAGTCAACCAGCGCCCTGCCTTCTTCAGCATCCAGGCCCTGGTGCCGGGCATGCGCCGGCTCGGGGGCGGCTCCATCGTCAACCTGGGTTCCACCGGTTGGCAAAGCAAAGGCACCGGCTACATCTGCTATTCGGTAGCCAAATCTTCAGTCCATGGCCTGACGCGCAGCCTGGCTGACACCTTGGGCGCGGACCGCATCCGCGTTAACACGGTCTCGCCGGGCTGGGTGATGACCGAGCGGCAGATGCGCCTGTGGCTCAACGACGAAGGCGAGGCCGCGATCGCACGCAACCAGTGCCTGCCCGACAAGCTGCAACCCTCGGACATCGCCCGCATGGTGCTGTTTCTGGCCTCGGCCGACGGCGCGATGTGCACGGCGCAGGAGTTCAAGGTCGATGCTGGCTGGGATTAACCCGTAAAATCTCAGCTGACCGCGTTTTGAACGCGTTCTCGAAGAAACATCCCCCATTCAATCCCATGACCCACATCGTTACCGAAGCCTGCATCAAGTGCAAATACACCGACTGCGTCGACGTCTGCCCGGTGGACTGCTTTCGCGAAGGCCCCAATTTTTTGACCATTGACCCGGATGAGTGCATTGACTGCGCCGTCTGCATCCCCGAGTGCCCGGTCAACGCCATCTACGCCGAAGAAGATGCCCCGGCCGACCAGATGCATATGGTGGCTTTGAACGCCGAACTGGCGCGTCTGCCGACCTGGAAAAGCATCACCAAACGCAAAGCGCCCCTGCCCGATGCAGACGACTGGAAAGAGAAAACCGACAAGCTCTCCGAGCTGATCCGCTGATCTGCCTGCGGCAACGCAACGCGCAGGACCGCCATTGGAACCCACCGCCACCGACGCTCTGATCATCGGCGCCGGGCCGGTGGGTTTGTTCCAGGTCTTCCAACTGGGCCTTCAAGGGGTTCACACCCACGTCATCGATGCCCTGCCCCATGTGGGCGGACAGTGCGCCGAACTCTACGCCGACAAACCGATTTACGATATTCCCGCACTCAGCGTATGCACCGGTCGCGAGCTGGTGGAGCGCCTGCAAGCGCAGATCGCACCGATGCAGGCCAGCTTCCACCTGGGTCAATTGGTGGAGGGCCTGCAGCGCCAGGCCGATGG
>CANIRI010000070.1 GCA_947469815.1 Comamonadaceae bacterium
AGGCACCCGCCGGAGAGTTGAAGGAGAACAGCTTGGGCTCCAACTCGCCCACTGCGTAGCTGCACTGCGGGCAGGCAAAGCGCGCGTTAAAGACATGTTCCACCGGCGCATCCGCGCCCATCTCCACCACAATCGCCCGCCCATTGGCCAGACGCAAGGCGGCTTCAAAGCTTTCGGCCAGGCGCTGTTTGAAGGCGTCATAGTCATTTTTTTCCGCTTGTTCGGCGGCTTCCTGCGGATGGGGGCGCACCTTGAGGCGGTCAATCACCACGTCCAAATCATGCTTTTCGGTCTTTTTGAGTTCGGGCAAGTCCTGGGCTTCAAAGACAGTTCCGTTGAGCCGGAAGCGCACATAGCCTTGGGCCTGCATCTGCGCGAACAACTCGGCGAATTCGCCCTTTTTCTCGCGCGCCACCGGAGCCAGCAGCATCAGTCGGGTATCGGCAGGCCAGGCCAGCACGGTATCGACCATCTGGCTGACGCTTTGGGCTTGCAGCGTCAGGCCGTGCGTGGGGCAATACGGCGTACCGGCACGGGCGAACAGCAGGCGCAGGTAGTCGTGGATTTCAGTGACCGTGCCGACCGTGGAGCGCGGGTTGTGCGAGGCGGCTTTTTGCTGGATGGAAATTGCCGGCGACAGGCCTTCGATCAGGTCCACATCGGGCTTGTCCATGAGCTGCAAGAACTGGCGCGCGTAGGTGGACAGGCTTTCGACATAACGGCGCTGGCCTTCGGCGTACAAGGTGTCAAAGGCCAGGCTGGACTTGCCCGATCCGCTCAAACCGGTGATCACCACCAACTGGTTGCGCGGAATATCGAGGTCGATGTTTTTCAGGTTGTGCGTGCGCGCACCGCGGATGCTGATGCGCTGCAGGTGCGCCACCGTACCGAGGTAGTTCCCGTCCAGGTCGATGCGGTCAGTGGGTGCGTTCAAGGTGGGGGTGCCGTTCCAAAGTCACAAGCCTGCGGGCGCAGGCCAACCGGCAATGATAAAGACAAGGGCCCCGTTTCCCAAGTGGGGCGGTTCGCGCGTTGCATAATCGATTTTCAATTTGGAGAAAACCATGGCATCCGTGAACAAAGTCATCCTGTTGGGCAATTGCGGGCGCGACCCGGAAATCCGTTATCTGCCGTCGGGCCAGGCGATTGCCAGCCTGAGCATTGCCACCAGCACCCGCCGCAAAGACAAAAACACCGGCGAATCCGTGGAGGACACGCAGTGGCACCGCGTCACTTTTTATGACCGACTGGCCGAGATCGTGGGTGAATATGTCAAAAAAGGCACGCCCCTGTACGTGGAAGGCCGCCTGAAGTACGGCAAATACACCGACCAGGCTGGCGTAGAGAAATACACCACCGACATCATCGTCAGCGAATTGCAGTTGCTCGGCGGACGCGAAGGACGCGGCGAGCCACCGTCTGAGGGTTCCAGCGCGCCCCGCCGCGCACCCGTGGCCGCAGCCCCGGCACCCGCCAGCCGCCAAGCTCCGGCCGCACGCCCGGCCAGCGGCTTTGATGACATGGACGACGATATCCCGTTCTGAAGCCGCACCGGGCGGGCCTGCTTGCAAGAGGCTGTCCATGCGCCCGCCATCACATAGACCCGAACGCAGCAGGGCGCGGTTCCTGGCCCTGCTGCTGGCCGGGCTGCTGGCCTGGCAACCCAGCACGGCGCTGGACTACGCGGCGATGGCCGAGTCGGTCACCCAGCGCTGGGGCGCAGCGGGCACCAACCGGCTGAAAAACTGGCAGGGCATGGTGCAAGAGGGTTTGCGGCCCGACAGCTCCGAATTGGAGCGCCTGACGCTGGTCAACACCTTTTTCAACAAAAACATCCGCTTTGGCACGGACCTGGAAGTCTGGGAGCAAGAGGACTACTGGGCCACGCCCCTGGAAACTTTGGGCCGTGGGGCGGGCGACTGCGAAGACTTTGCCATCGCCAAATATTTTTCACTGGTCGCCCTTGGCGTGCCGGAACCGAAATTGCGCTTCGTTTATGTACGGGCCCTGCTGCAGCAAGGGCAGACCTTGCGCGTGGAGCCGCACATGGTGCTGGCCTATTACAAGTCCCCCGGGGCGGAGCCTCTGGTCCTGGACAATTTAGCAAGTATTATTGCAACTTCCTCGCAACGCAGCGATTTGACCCCGGTCTACAGCTTCAACAAAGAAGGCTACTTCAACGGGGTTTTGCGAACTGCGCTGAGCAAGGGTACGCGTTTGTCGCGCTGGGAAGATCTTCTTCTGCGGGCCACGAACGAGGGGTTTTAGCTGAGGGTCGAGATCAGGGAGTAAAAAATGTCGATATACCGGCAGGTGTGGCTAGCCGCCATCGCCAGCATGGCGCTTGCGCTGTGCGGCGCATTGCTGGCTTCGATGCTGGGCGCACGCGATTACCTGGGATCGCAGTTGACGCTGAAAAACCACGACAACGCGGTCGCGCTGGCCCTGATGCTCAGCATGGACAAGCCGGATCCGGTCAAAACGACCTTGCTTGTCGCCTCCCTCTTTGACAGCGGCCACTACGAAGAGATTCGCATCCTGGATCCGCAGGGCGCGACCCTGACCCAACGCAAGAGCGTACCGGCGGCCTCCCAAGCGCCCGCGTGGTTCGTGGACTTGCTGCCGATCACTGCAGCCATTGGGCAAGCCAAAATCACATCGGGCTGGACAGAAGCCGGCAGCGTTCTGCTGCGCAGCGACAGCCGCTTTGCGCACCAGGCGCTGTGGGATACGGCGGTGCAGACGGCACTGGCGGCCGCAGCAGCCACGCTCCTCTCCGGCATCTTGGCCACCCTGGTGCTGGGGCGCTTGCGCAAACCCCTGCTGGCGGTCACGCAACAGGCCCAGGCCCTGAGCGAGCGGCGATTCATCACCATGGCGCTGCCGAATGTGCCCGAGCTGCAGCCCCTGGTTCTGGCGATGAATTCCATGGTCGAACGCCTCAAAGCGATGCTGGAGACCGAGGCAGCGCGCTTGGAGCGTCTGCGCCAAGCCGATCGCACCGACGCAGTAACCGGTTTGCTCAGCCGCATGGCATTTCTGCAGGTCCTCCACCAAGCGCTGGACACACCGAGCAGCGGCACGGGGTACATCGTCATCATCCGGTTGGCGAACCTGGCCGCTATGAACCGCCTGCTGGGGCGAGAACCCACCGACCGTTACCTGCAGGCAGTCGGCCGTGCAGTGGACAGCGTCGAACAAAGGTTTGAGCAGACCGCCTGCGGCCGGCTCAACGGCTCGGATTTCGCGCTCCTGCTGCCTGCCCACGCGCTGCCGGAGGCGCAGGCACAGCAATGCCTGCGGGCGCTGCAGTCGGTGCGCAAACAGCATTGGCCGTGTAGCGACAACACCGCGTGGCTGGGCTGGTGCCGGTTTCAGGCGGGCGAGACCTTGGATGCGGTGCTGGCCCGGGTCGATATGGCGCTAGCAGCCGCCGAGGCCGATCTGGTCGATGGCGTGCGGCAAGCAGAACACGCCCGGCATATCCACTTGCCGCGCTCGACCACCCAGTGGCAGGCATTCATCGGGCAGGCCATTGCCCAGAACAGCTTGCGGCTGGCCCTCAGTCCGGTCAACAGCCTGGACGGCCAGCTGCTGATGCAAGAAGCGACGCTGATGCTGTCCACCGTGCGGGGGGATGGGTCGGGGCAGGCGTCCTGGCTGAAGGCGGGGCAATTCATCCCGGTAGCGCAACGCCTGCTGCGCAGTGCGGAGTTGGATTTGGCATCGCTGCAGATCGCGCTCAAGACGCTTGCCGCCCACCCGGAGTGGCCGGCGCTGGCCGTGCCACTGAGCGCCGCTTCGATCGCCAGCAGCGGTTTTGTGGAATCAGTCATGGCCCAGCTGGATACGCACCGCGCCGTAACACCACGCCTGATTTTTCAGGTCAGCGAAAGTGGGGCTGCGGCAAACCTCGAAGCGTTCACCACTTTTTGTCGCGCCGTCTACCCGCGCCAGTGCCGCATGGGCATCAGCCAATACGGCAGCCGTTTCAGCGAGATGACGCCACTGGCCGAACTGGGCATCAGCTATCTGCAACTCGATGCGCGCATGTTCATCGATTTAGAGCCGCAATCAGCAAGCACCGACTATGTGCGTGGCCTGTGCACCCTGGCGCACAACCTGGGCTGGCAAGTGTTGGCGCAGGAGGTGGACACACCGGAACAACTGGCGAGCCTGCGCGAGCTGGGATGTGATGGCGCCAGCGGGCCGGTGTGGGGTTCAGGCAGTTAAACCGTTGCCGCGTGTTTGGGCAGACGCCCAGCCACCAGATCAAAGCGGAACAAACGACATTCAATCGGACCATTCCACAGGGGCACCCGGCGCGATTCTTTCAGGCGCATTTTGCTGGGCAGCTTGAGGTCCGGCGTCAAAATCCAGGCGTTCCAACCCGCGTAGTTTTTCTTCCAATGGCTGGCAAGCTGGGTGAAAAAATCGCCGTCCTTGTCCATCCAAGCGGCCTCGCGTCCCGCGGTCTGACCGGCCACACCAGCAACCTCGATGCGCTCACCATATGGCGGGTTCAAGAGCATCACGCCACCCTGCTCCACCGGCGGCATGCGTTGCAGCGCGTCACCCCCGCGAAACGCAATCACATCGGCCACGCCAGCGCGCTCGGCGTTACGGCGCGCAAAGTCCACCATCCGGAAAGCCACATCGCTGCCGTAAATCAGGGCCGCTTGGCCGGGCTCCGGGCGGACCACCCGCGACTGCGCTTCTTCGCGGATAGCCGCCCATACATGAGCTTGAAAGGGCAGGTACTTCTCGAAGGCGAAGCGCCGCAGGCTGCCTGGTGCGATATGGCAAGCGATTTGCGCGGCCTCAATCACCACCGTTCCGCTGCCGCAACAGGGGTCGTACAGCACGGGCAGATCGCCCTCCCCATCGGCCCAACCGCTGGCGGCCAGCATGGCGGCGGCCAGGGTCTCTTTAAGCGGGGCGTCGCCCGTGTCTTCGCGCCAGCCGCGTTTGAAAAGCGGCTCGCCCGAGGTGTCGATGTACAGCGTGCAGCTGTCGGTCGTCAGGTGGGCATAAATGCGCACGTCCGGGTTGCGGGTGTCCACATCCGGCCGTACGTCGTGGGCTTTGTCGCGGAAGCGGTCGCACACCGCGTCCTTGATTTTCAGCGCGGCGAAGTTCAGCGATGTCAATGGGCTGTGCTGGGCCGTGACCTCGACCTTGATGCTTTGGCGCGGGGTGAACCAAATCTCCCAAGCCACCGCGCTTGCGGCCTGGTACAAATCGCGCTCGTTGCGGTATTCAGTGAACGACAGCTCTACGAGCACCCGCTGGGCCAGGCGGCAATGCAAATTCAGCAGCTGCACCGCGCGCCAAGACCCGTTGACCCAGACACCGCCCCGGCGCTTGACCACATCGCTTCCCGACAAACCGGTGATGGTTTGCACTTCAGGAGCAAGGTAATCCTCCACCCCGGCGGCGCAGGGCAGAAACAAGGTGAGCTGGTTCATCCGGACTTAGAGCGCCTTGCGCAGCGTGGCCGGGGCGATCTTCAGGCCCTCGCGGTACTTGGCCACGGTGCGCCGCGCACACTCGATGCCCTGCTCCTTGAGCATCTCAGACAACTGGTTGTCGCTGAGCGGCTTTTTGGGACTCTCGGCGCTGATGAATTGCTTGATGATGGCGCGCACCGCGGTGCTGGAGGCGCTGCCGCCGGTTTCGGTGCCCAGGCCGGAGCCGAAGAAATATTTGAGCTCGAAGGTACCGAAAGGCGTGGCCATGTATTTCGCGGTGGTGACACGGCTGATGGTGGATTCGTGCAAACCGAGTTCATCGGCAATCTCGCGCAGCACCAGCGGGCGCATGGCGAGCTCGCCGTGGGTGAAAAAATTCTTTTGCCGTTCGACCACCGCCGTGCTGACACGCAAAATCGTGTCAAAGCGCTGCTGGATATTTTTGATGAACCAGCGCGCCTCTTGCAGGCGCTGCTGCAAGCCCGCATGGTTGGAGCTGGAACGGTGGTTGCGCAGCACGTTGGCGTAAATGTCGTGCACGCGCAAACGCGGCATCACGTCCGGATTGAGCTGCACCCGGAAACGCGGCGGCATGCCGGGTTTGGCCACGGAGAACACCAACACATCGGGGACCACGATATTGCGCTCCACATCGGCGAAGCGCCGTCCCGGCTTGGGCTCCAGGCGGCCGATCAAGCCGATGGCTTCGCGCACCAGGGCGTCACTGCCGACCCCCAGGTTCACCAGGCGTTTGATATCGCGCCGCGCCAGCATGTCCATGGGCTGGCGGCAGATGCGCAAGGCGACTTCCAGCACCTCGAGTTGCGCGTACTCCTCTTCGCTCGATTCGGCGGTTTCGGCGTGGCGTATCAGTGCCTGGATTTGCAAGCGCAAACACTCACCCAGGTCACGCGCGCCCACACCCACCGGCTCCAGGCTTTGCAACAAGTGCAAGGCCACGGTGAAGTGGTGGACCAGGTCCTCAATTTCGGTCTCGTCGTCGCTGCCGGCGAGGCTGCGCGCCAGATCGTCGAGCGGGTCTTCGAGATAGCCGTCTTCATTGAGCGATTCGATCAAAAACCGCAGCGCGGCCCGGTCGGTATCCGACAGGCGCATACCCAGCGCCTGGCGGTGCAAAAACGCAGTGAGCGACTCCTGGCTGCGCGCCAATTCGGTCGCGTCTTTTTGCTCATCGTCACCCAGGTTGTTGACGCGGGCCTTGGCGTCGCCGCCCCATTCACTGTCGTCGGGAGCCATCTCGTGGGTACCGTCCCCGTCCCAGCTGACGTCATCGTCCGCGCCCAGCGGCGTGGTCGTGTCATCGGTCACATCGGAGGTGCTGCTGGACTGCTCTGTGGTGGTCGGCGGCGCCATCTCCGCGACGCGGTCACCCAAGCTCACCTGCGCGTCCACCTGCTCCAAGCCGAAGTCTTCGCGCTCAGCCGCCTCGTGGTCGACTTCCAAAAAGGGATTGGCCTCCAGCATTTGCTCGATTTCCTGGCTGAGCTCCAGCGTGGAGAGTTGCAGAAGTCGTATCGATTGCTGCAACTGGGGCGTGAGCGCCAGGTGCTGGGAAATCCGGAGGGAAAGGCCTTGCTTCATGCGGCCTCACATGCGGAAGTTTTCGCCCAGATACACCCGGCGAACATCCGGGTTTTGCACGATCTCCTCGGGTGTACCCTGCGCCAGTACCGTGCCCTCGTTGATGATGTAGGCGTGGTCACAGCTACCCAAAGTCTCACGGACGTTGTGGTCGGTAATCAGCACGCCGATGTTGCGTTCCTTGAGGAAACCAATGATTTTCCGGATCTCGCCCACCGCAATCGGGTCAATGCCCGCAAATGGCTCGTCGAGCAAGATGAAGCGCGGCCGGGTGGCCAGCGCGCGGGCAATCTCCACCCGGCGGCGTTCGCCGCCCGACAAAGCCAGGGCCGGAGATTTGCGCAAATGCCCGACCTGCAGGTCATTGAGCAGCTCGGTCAGCCGCGCTTCCCGTTCAGGTTGGGAGATGGGTTTGCCCTTGTCATCGACCTGCAATTCCAACACCGCGCGCACGTTGTCCTCAACATTGAGCTTGCGAAATATGGAAGCCTCTTGCGGCAAATAACCCAGACCTAAGCGGGCACGGCGGTGAATCGGCAGGTTCTCAATGCTCTGGCCGTCAATTGCAATATCGCCTCCGCTGGATCGCACCAAACCGACCAGCATGTAAAAAGAGGTTGTTTTGCCCGCCCCGTTCGGGCCTAACAAACCGACCACCTCGCCGGTACGCAAGGTCAGCGATACATCTTTGACAACCTGGCGCTTACCGAAAGATTTCTGCAGATGGTGCGCCTCCAGCACGCCCCTTGCGGGTACAGGCTGTGGCGTCACAGACGCATTCACTTGGGCGTGCTTTCGGCTTTGGCAGCAGCGCGCTGGGCCGCAGGCTTGGGCGCAATCGTTGCGCTGACGCGCCCCGACGCCACCCCTGTGACGGCGCTGCTGCCATCGGCGCTGAAGCGGTCGTTGAGGTTTTCGTAGATGATCAAAGTGCCTTTGATTTCATCGGCCAGCGTGGTGCCTCGGTAGCGGCGCACTTCGGCGTTTTTGACAAACTGGATGATGTCTTTTTTACCGTCATAGACAATGGTTTCGCCCTCGCCTTCCATGAATTCGTCCACGCTGTCACGCTTCTGGCGGAAAAACGCGCGCTTCTTGGTGTTGCCTGTCACGGTGCCGTGTTGGTAGCCTTCAGCGTCCTCGCGAACCTCGACCACATCGCCCTTGATAACAATCGTGCCCTTGGTGGCGATCACATTGCCGGTCCACACACTGGTTTGTTTCACGTCGTCATAGCGCATCGCGTCCGCGGCGATTTGCATGGGTTTGGCGTTGTCCGCCCGCTCGGCCATCGCGCCGCTGGCGGCCACAAGCAGCACTGCCCCGATCAGGGAACTGGTAGCGCGAAAAATAGATGCGATCATGTTCAACCCTTGTTTTCAGCAGCCAGCATTTCCACCACCAGCAGGGCACGCGTCATGCCCCCCGCCAACCCGGCATCGGTATAAAACCGCCCGGCAATACCCAATGCCGGAACGCCCTCGACCTTGTAGGCCTCTTGCAATTGCACCGATTTTTTGGTCTTGGTCTCGACCGAAAACGAGTTGTAGGCTGTCAGAAATTTCGCCTGATCAACGCCGTTTTGCACCACCCAGGCGGTGATCGCCTGCCCATCGTCGAGCTTGAGCTTCTGGTTATGGATGGCGTCAAACACCTTTCCATGCAGTTTTTCAACCAAGCCCAAAGCCTCAAGCGAAAAATACAGGCGCTGCTGCGGGACAAAGCTGGCGTTAAAGGCCACCGGCACGCGGCGGAAAGCCACGTTTTTGGGCATTCTTTTCAACCAGGCTGCCAGCTCGGGCTCAAAGGCGTTGCAGTGCGAGCAGTTGTACCAAAAGAACTCCAGCACCTCCACTTTGCCAGCCGGAGCTTCCGTAGGCGCGGGCGTGCCCAAGGCGAGGTAATGCACACCCAGTTCGGGTTTTTTGGCTTGCGCCTGCGCGGCCGCGCTCCAGGCCAGGCCAGCCCCTGCCAGCGCGCTGCCAGCGGTCAGTGAAAATTGTCTACGGTCCATATCAGCACTCCACATACAGGGAATAAACGGGTTCAGTTTTGCACCCGCACCAGCGCGGTCTCGATGCCGGCTTTGTCCAACTTCTCTTTGGCGCGTTCGCCCTCTTCCAGCTTCTCGAAAGGGC
>CANIRI010000071.1 GCA_947469815.1 Comamonadaceae bacterium
CACGCGCTGGCGGGCTTGTGGACCTTGCACCTGCGCTTTGGGCGCATGTCTGTGGCAGAGCAGCACAGTGCTGTGCAGCAATGGGCGCAAGGGGTTTTGCGCATCATGGGCATTGGGCTGCAGGTCCATGGCCGGGCGCACGACGGGCCGGTGCTGTTGGTGGCGAACCACATCTCCTGGCTGGACATTGTGGTGATGCTGGCTGCGCAGTACTGCCGTTTTGTGGCCAAGTCGGAACTCAAAGCCTGGCCGCTGATCGGACCGCTGGCGACTGCGGCGGGCACTTTGTATATCGAGCGCGCATCATCGCGCGACGCGCTGCGCGTGGTGCACCATATGGCCGAGCGGCTGCAGGCCGGCGACGTGCTGGCGGTGTTTCCGGAGGGCACCACGGGGGACGGCGTACACGTCTTGCCCTTTCACGCCAACTTGCTGCAAGCGGCCATTGCCGCGCAAGCCCCCGCGCAGGCCGTGGGACTGCGCTTTGTAGACGCTTGGGGCCAGCCCAGTTTTGCGCCGTGCTATGTCGGCGACGACACGTTTGTGGGCTCGGTTTGGCGCACGCTGTGCGCCCGTGGCCTGGAAGTACACGTGGCTTTTGCCGCACCGGACCTGCCGCAGGGCCGCAACCGGCGCGTCTGGGCGGTCGATTTGCGCGCCCAGGTCATGGCCGTGCGCGGTCTGTCCGCCTAATTGCCGAAGTGCGCATGTGGTATGGTTTCAGCGTCAGCGTAAGCACTTTTTCCCACGCTATTTTCAGGCCCCAATCCATGAAATATTTGCTCCCCACCCTGTGCCTGGCCGCCTTGCTGCAAGCCTGCGCCCTGCCGCCCACTTCGTCTAGCACCCCGGCAGCTGAGGCACCGGTATCCCGCGCTGAGCAGGTTCTGCGCAGCGCCATCCCAGTCGGCAGCAAAGTTATTCCGGCGCAGTCGCTCATCATCGGCTCCGGCGATAACTGGGTCGGCCGCGCGGTCCTCGAAGTCCCCAAAGACATAGACCGCGAAACCTCGCCGGCCTACAGCTTTTTTGTGGAACAGTACCCGCAGCAAGGCTGGACCCTGCTGAGCGCCACCCGTGGCAAAACCAGCATGCTGGTCTTCACCAAAAAAGACCGCAGTGCCACGGTGGAAATTTCCGATGTCAACCTGATGAACGGCAGCGTCACCGTGGTGTTGACTGTGACGCCAACCGAAGCATCCTTGCAGCCGCCCAAGCAACCCTGATTGATGCGCGCGCCTCGGGTGCCGCCTGTCACCGCTGTATGACTCCATCTATCGCATTCATTGGTGGCGGCCAGATGGCCAGCGCCATCATCGGTGGCTTGTTGGCCAGCGGCACGCAGGCTGATGAATTGGTGGTGGTGGAGCCCCTGGATACCGCGCGCGAACAGTTGCTCACCCGCTTTGGTGTGCACGCACACCCCGCACCTGGCGCGTTTCTGCAGGACTGCGCAGTGGTGGTCTGGGCCGTCAAACCCCAGACCTTTCGAGACGCTGCCGCCCTGACGCAGGCCTACACCCGCAACGCCCTGCACCTGAGCGTGGCCGCCGGTATCCGCAGCGACACCCTGGCGCAGTGGCTGCACAGCGAGCGCATCGTGCGCGCCATGCCCAACACCCCCGCATTGATTGGCCAGGGTATCAGCGGCCTGTTTGCGCGAAGTGCTGTCACCCCGGCTGACAAAGACCGCGTGAATGCCCTGATGGCCTGCACCGGGGCCGCCATTTGGTTGGACGACGAGGCGCATATTGACGCGGTCACCGCCTTGTCCGGCTCTGGACCGGCCTATGTGTTTTTCTTTTTAGAGGCCATGCGCGACGCCGGCGTGGGCATGGGCTTGAGCCCGCAGCAGGCCTACCAGTTGGCGCTTGCCACATTCTCCGGTGCCAGCGCCTTGGCTGCGGCTTCGCAAGATGGCCCCGAAATTTTGCGCCAGCGCGTCACCAGCAAGGGTGGAACCACCTTCGCGGCCCTGTGTGTGATGGAGTCCAGCGGCATCAAACCGTCGTTTGAAGCCGCCATGCAAGCCGCCCGCGCGCGCGCTGCGCAAATGGGTGACGAGTTCGGCGGTTAAACCCCGGGTCTCAGGGTGCGAGCAGCACCCCGTCCGTTACCAGCGCGTCAATTTCCTTGCTTGTATAGGCGAGGCTCTCCAGTAACTCGCGCCCGTGCTCACCGAGGCGGGGCGGGTCCAAGCGCAGTCCCAATCGTTTGCCATCCAAGGTCAGCGGGAGCAAGGGCGTCGCCGTGGCGCGGCCATCGGGCAGGGTCATGGGCGCCAGTCCGCCGGTGGCCTGCAGGTGCGGATCGTCAAACAAATGCTGCGGATCGGTAATCGGCGCAAAAGGCAGGCCCTCGCGCTCGAACACCTGCGCCAGCTCGGCCGCGTCCCGGTCAGCCAAGCGCGCGCGCAGCAGCGGCATCATCCAATCCCGCGCCCGCACCCGGTCGTTGTTGCTGGCCAGACGGGCGTCGGCAAACAGATCGTCAAAACCGAAGGCATCGCAAAACACCCGCCATTGCGTGTCGCCCACCACGGCCAGAAAAATCTGCGCGCTGTCCTTGACGCTGAACACGTCGTAAATGCCCCAGGGCGAAATACGCTCGGGCATGGGCGCGGCGGCCTTGCCGGTCACGGCGAACTGCAGCATGTGCTGGGCCACCAGAAAAATATTGTTTTCGAACAGCGCGGCCTGTACCTCCTGACCGCGCCCGGTCTGCGCCCGCTGCATCAGTGCGGCCATCGCACCCATGGCGCCGAACAAGCCGCCCATGATGTCGTTGACGCTGGAGCCTGCTCGCAAAGGGTCGCCCGGTCTACCGGTCATATAGGCCAGTCCGCCCATCATCTGTACCACTTCGTCCAGCGCGGTGCGGTGGTCGTAGGGGCCGGGGAGAAAGCCTTTGTGGCTCACATAAATCAGACGCGGGTCGCGCGCGCTCAAGGTGGCGTAGTCCAGGCCGAGTTTTTGCATGGTCTCAGTTTTGAAGTTCTCGCTCACGATGTCGGCGGTGGCGATCAGGCGCAGCACCACCTCGCGGCCGCGTGCGCTGTGCAAGTCCAGTGCAATGCTTTTCTTGTTGCGGTTGAACAGCGGGTAAAAGCCAGCCCCGCTGCCGAGCAGCCGGCGGGTGCTGTCACCGCCCATCGGCTCGACCTTGATCACGTCTGCGCCCATGTCCCCCAGCGTCATACCGCAGGTGGGCCCCATGACCATGTGGGTGAATTCAACGACACGGATGCCGCTTAAAGGCAGGTGGGATTCGCTTTTCTGGGGCATCTCGTAAGGGGCGTGTAATCCGTGGCTGCATGATAGCCCCGCCCGCGCATCGACTAAAGTAAGCGGTTTTAGTTCGCTCGGTTCCCCCGGGCTGGCTGGGTACACACCGGTTTGTTTTGTTGGAAAGTTCTCATGTCTGAAGCCCGTACACGCGTCCACCGTCTGGATGTCGCCACCTCCCTCCACCAGTTCATTGAGCACGAAGTGCTACCCGGAACGGGGATCAAGCCAAAGGCTTTCTGGTCCGGATTTGACGCCATCGTCGCGGATTTGGCACCTAAAAATGCAGCCTTGCTGGCCGAGCGCAAGCGCTTGCAGGCCGAACTGGACGCCTGGCACCACGCGCACCCCGGGCCCGTTCGCGATATGGCGGGCTACCAGGCATTTTTGAGGCAAATCGGGTATCTGGTTCCGGTGCCCAAATCGTCGCGCATCACGACCAAAAATGTGGACGCCGAATTGGCGATCCAAGCCGGGCCGCAACTCGTGGTGCCGGTGCTCAATGCCCGCTACGCGCTTAACGCCGCCAATGCCCGCTGGGGCAGCTTGTATGACGCCCTGTACGGAACCGACGTGATTTCGGAGGACGATGGTGCTGGTAAACGCAGCGCCAGCGGCAAGCCTTACAACCCCAAGCGCGGTAAAAAAGTCATCGCCTACGCGCGCCACGTGCTGGACCGCACCGTGCCGCTGCGCGCGGGCTCGCATCTGCATGCGCTTGGCTACAGCGTGCGCGCCGGCCGCTTGGTCGTGCGCCTGAAAGACGGCAGCACCAGCGGCTTGCAAGACAAAGCCCAGTTTGTGGGTTTCCAGGGTACGGCTGTGCGTCCCTCGTCGGTGCTGTTGCAGCACAACGGCTTGCACCTCGATCTGGTGATTGACCACGAATCCCCTATTGGCAAGAAAGATCCTGCCGGTGTCAGTGATTTGGTGCTGGAGTCGGCTCTTTCCACCATCCTCGATCTGGAGGATTCGGTCGCCGCCGTCGACGCCGAAGACAAGGTCCACGGCTACCGCAATTGGTTGGGCATTTTGCAGGGCACGCTCACCGAGACCATCACCAAGGGTGGTACCACCTTTACCCGTGGCCTCAACCCGGACCGCGTCTACACCGGCGTTGACGGCAAGCCCGTGGTGCTGCACGGCCGCGCGCTGCTGTTTGTGCGCAATGTGGGCCATTTGATGTGCAACCCGGCCGTGCACTACACCGCTGCCGATGGCAGCAGCCAGGAGATTCCCGAAGGAATTCTGGACGCCGTCGTCACCACCGCCATCGCCCTGCACGACTTGCAGCGCAGCAAAAAAGACGCAAGCCAAGGCTTGGTGCGCAATTCACGCAAGGGCTCGGTTTACATCGTCAAGCCCAAAATGCACGGGCCTGCCGAAGTGGCTTTTGCCGATGAACTGTTCAGCCGGGTGGAAGCCCTGCTGGGTTTGCCGGCGAGCACCGTCAAGCTGGGCATCATGGACGAGGAACGCCGCACCAGCGTCAACCTTCAGGCCTGTATTGCAGCCGCCCGCAGCCGCGTGGCCTTTATCAATACCGGGTTTTTGGATCGCACCGGTGACGAGATTCACAGCGTCATGCAGGCTGGTCCCATGATCCGCAAGGCCGAGATGAAAGCCAGCACCTGGATCGCCGCCTACGAGCGCAGCAATGTGCTGGCGGGCCTGGCCTGCGGTCTGCGCGGCCGCGCCCAGATCGGCAAAGGCATGTGGGCCATGCCCGACTTGATGGCCGCCATGATGGTCCAGAAAATGGCGCATCCCATGGCAGGTGCGAACACCGCCTGGGTGCCCAGCCCCACCGCCGCCACCCTGCACGCGCTGCATTACCACCAGGTGCTGGTGAGTGAAGTCCAAACAGCGCTGGAGAAGGTCGACTACAAGGCCGAGCGCGCAGCCTTGCTGGATGGCCTGCTGACCTTGCCTGTGTCGCCCCACCGCGATTGGACCGCGCAAGAGAAGCAGCAGGAGCTGGACAACAACGCCCAGGGCATTTTGGGCTATGTGGTGCGCTGGGTTGACCAGGGCGTGGGCTGCTCCAAGGTGCCTGATATCCACAACATCGGCCTGATGGAAGACCGCGCCACCTTGCGCATCTCCAGCCAGCATATCGCCAACTGGTTGCTGCACCGCGTGGTCACCAAAAAACAGGTGCAGGAAACGCTGGAGCACATGGCGGCCGTCGTCGACAGCCAGAACGCCGGCGACCCGCTGTACCGGCCTATGGCGCCGGACCTCAAAAAGTCTGCTGCCTTCCGAGCCGCCAGCGACCTCATCTTCAAAGGCCGCACCGAGCCCAGTGGCTACACGGAGCCGCTGCTGCACGCATGGCGCATCAAGGTCAAAGCCCGGCGCTGAAAACGATCCCCCGTGGTACCCCCGAGGGGAATCGAACCCCTATCTAGCGCTTAGGAGGCGCTCGTTCTATCCATTGAACTACGGCGGCGGGAGCCGCAGATTCTAGGCCCGGGCCCGCAGAAATCGCAGTAACAGGGTGCTGCTCAGCAGGAAATAAAACCACCCTACGCCCAGCGCCGTTGCCAGTGTCACCAGCGATGGGGTGTGGCGCAAGGATTCCGCGAAAAACAAGAACGGCAGTGGAATGCTGAGGCTCCAGGTCCACACATAGCGGCTGGCGTTTTGCGGCGTCATCAGCGACAGGGTCAAGACCATGGTGGCTGCGCCCAATAGCGCGAGCAAGAAGGCGCCTGCTGCCAGCAGGCCGACGGCCCAGGTGGCTGCCAGCAGAACCAACAGGCTGAAAGAAACCATCACCCCTACCGGGCCGAAATGGTGGTTGTGGTCTTGGCTGGTCATCGCGGCCTCCGGGTCAAGGGTTTGCAGTTGTTGGCGACGCACGCATTGTCGGATGAAGGGTTTGTACAAATAGTTGAATTTACAGTTGACACATATAGCGTGATGAAGATGGGATGATCCGCCGTCCATGGCATGCATGGATTGGCTTTTTAAACATTCTTAGATCAGGAGTTGGAAATGGGATTCAAAGGCACCCTTCAATCGAAATACAGCCCCGTGTGCTGCGGCGACTTGCTCAGCGGTGCGACCCAGCGCCGCGCGTTTTTGCGGCTGGCCGGTGGCGCAGCGTTGTTTACCAGTGTCGGCATGCTGTCTTCGGGCGTGCAGGCGGCATCGGGCAATTACGAGGCCATGGTTCTCTCGTGTATTGATCCGCGCTTTCAGGCCTTGGTGAGCCGCCAGCAAGCCAGTGACGGCTTGACCGGCAAGTACAGCGCTTTCACGGTTGCCGGCGCGTCTATTGGCGTGGTAGCACCGGCGTTCAAAGAATGGCACAAAACCTTCTGGGAGAACCTGGGTGCGTCTGTGCAGTTGCACAACATCAAAAAAGTGATCGTGGTCAACCACCGCGACTGCGGCGCGGCCAAGATTGCCTATGGCGCAGAGAAAGTGGCCAATCCTGCGGTGGAAACCGAAACCCATAAGGCGGCACTGCTGGAGTTCCGCCGCCAACTCAAAGAGCAGCAGCCGCAGTTGGGCGTCGAGTTGGGCTTGATGTCCTTGGACGGCAAAGTCGAACTCTTCACCTGACCGTGTGCGGCGGACCGGCGCGTGCCGGTCCGCTTTTTATTTGGAGAGCGTGCGCATCGCTTCTTCTAGACCCCGCACGGTGAGCGGGTACATCTGGTTGTGCAGCAGTTGCTGGACGATGCTGATGCTGTGCCGGTATTGCCAGACGCCCTGGGGCTCAGGGTTGATCCACGCAAATTTGGGGAAGGCACTGGTCAGGCGCTCCAGCCACACTGCACCGGCCTCGGAGTTGTTGTATTCCACGCTGCCTCCGGGTTGCAAAATTTCATACGGGCTCATGGTCGCGTCGCCCACAAAAATGAGTTTGTAGTCCTTGTTGTAGGTCCGCAAAATCTCCAGCGTGTCGAACTTCTCCGCAAAGCGGCGTCGGTTGTTTTTCCACATGAAGTCGTAGACACAGTTGTGGAAGTAAAAAAATTCCAGGTGCTTGAATTCGCTTTTGCTCGCGCTGAATAGCTCTTCCACGCGCGCTACGTGCTCGTCCATGCTGCCGCCTACATCCATCAACAGCAAGACCTTGACCTTGTTGTGCCGCTCGGGGCGCATGGCGATGTCCAGATAGCCCGCGTTGGCGGCGGTTTTGCGGATGGTGCTGTCCAGGTCCAACTCGTCTTCTACGCCTTCGCGGGCGAATTGGCGCAGGCGGCGCAGCGCGATCTTGATATTGCGCGTGCCCAGCTCCTGGGTATCGTCGTAGTCTTTGAAGGCCCGTTGGTCCCAGACCTTGACCGCGCTTTTGTTGCGACCTCCCGGCTGCCCCATGCGGATGCCTTGGGGGTTGTGGCCAAACGCGCCAAAGGGTGAGGTGCCGCCCGTGCCTATCCACTTGCTGCCGCCTTCGTGGCGTTCTTTTTGTTCCTCGAAGCGCTTTCTGAGCGTATCCATCAGCTCGTCCCAGCCCATTTTTTGGATCTTGGCCAGCTCTTCGGGGCTCAGTTGCAATTCCAGGTTTTTGCGCAGCCATTCCAACGGAACGTCCTGGGTGAAATCAGCAATCTGCTCCACGCCTTTGAAGTAGGCCGCAAATGCGCGGTCGAACTTGTCGTAGTGCTTTTCGTCTTTGATGAGGGTGGTGCGGCTCAAAAAGTAAAAATCCTCGACGCCATAGCCATGCCCCTCACCGTTTTCCGGCTGAAGCAAAGGCCCGATCACGCCGCGCTGGAGGGCGCCCATCAGCGTCAGGTACTCCGTCACCGAGACCGGCAGTTTGGCCTGGCGAAGGGTGTAGAAAAAATCGAGCAGCATGGTCGGGCTGGAGCCGGCGCGGTTCAGCGCGGCTTGTTCAAGGCGTACAGCAGTTGCGCCCGGACTTCCGGCCACTCGCCTGCGCGCAGGCTGTACATCACGGTGTCGCGGATGGTGCCGTCGCGGCGCAGGGCGTGGCCGCGTATCACGCCGTCTTTGCGTGCGCCCAGGCGCTCAATAGCGGCTTGCGAGGCGAAGTTGAAATTGTCGGTGCGCCAGCCCACCACATGGCAACCTAGGGTCTCGAACGCGTGGGTCATCAGCAGCAGCTTGCAGGCCGTGTTGACATGGGTACGTTGCGCACTTTTGGCGTACCAGGTGTAGCCAATTTCGACCCGCTTCACGGCAGGCAGGATGTCGTGGTAACTGCTGCAACCCAGCACTTTGCCGCTGCTTGCGTCCTGGACCACAAAGGCGAAGCGGTTGCCCGCTTCGCGCATCGCCAAGGCATCTTCAATGTACTTACGGGTGTTTTCCGGCTCAGGTACCGACGTCACTCGGATGGTCCACAGTGCGCCGTCAGCCGCTGCCGCCTGCAGCCCCTGTTCGTGTTCCAGCGCCAGCGGCAGGACGCGCAGGCCGTAGCCTTGGAGGGTGACGGGTTCGACAAATGCCATCTTTGATCTTCTGATTTCGCTGAAGTCGGAGACTTAGCGGTTGTGGCGCTGCATGAACATCAGCTTCTCGAAAAGGGTGACATCCTGCTCATTTTTCAGCAAGGCGCCAGCCAGCGGGGGCAGGGCGGTTTTGAGTTCCTGGCTTTGCAACACAGATGCGGGAATATCTTCGGCCAGTAGCAGCTTGAGCCAGTCCAGCAATTCACTGGTAGAGGGTTTTTTCTTCAGACCCGGCAGGTTGCGCACCTCGTAAAAAGTTTTCATGGCGGCGCTGAGCAGCTCTTTTTTGAGGCCGGGGAAGTGCACGTCCACGATGCTTTGCATGGTCGCGGCGTCGGGGAACTGGATGTAGTGGAAAAAGCAGCGGCGTAAAAACGCGTCGGGCAATTCCTTCTCATTATTGGAGGTAATAAACACCAGCGGCCGGTGCTTGGCCC
>CANIRI010000072.1 GCA_947469815.1 Comamonadaceae bacterium
CATGCCCCAACTATGCCCTGTTTCAAGGCCTTGCCCGCCGAGCCAGCCCAAGTGGCTTATGGGAAACTCCCGGCCTATGCTGCGCTACCAAACCATCCCCGTCACGCCATTTCAGCAAAACTGCTCCATCGTCTGGTGCGATGCCAGCCACCGCGCGGCCATCATTGACCCGGGGGGCGATTTGGACGTGCTGATTGCGGCGACCGAGGAACTGGGCGTGACACTCGAGCAGATCTGGATCACCCACGGCCATGTGGACCACGCGGCGGCCACGGCGGAGCTGGCGCAGCGGCTGCAGCTGCCCATCAGCGGGCCGCACCCCGATGACCAGTTCTGGATTGACGGCCTGCCCCAGGCTGCGGCCAGCTACGGCTTTCCCCCGGCGCAGCCTTTTGTGCCCACGCGCTGGCTGTTTGACGGCGATACCGTGGCGCTGGGCGAACACGTGCTGCAGGTGCGCCACTGCCCCGGTCACACGCCCGGTCATGTGGTGTTTTATTCGCCCGAAATCGGCCGCGCTTTCGTGGGCGATGTGCTGTTTGCCGGCAGCATCGGCCGCACCGACTTTCCGCGCGGCAACCATGCGGACCTGCTCAGCAGCATCGTGCAGCGGCTGTGGCCCATGGGCGATGAGACTGTGTTCATCCCCGGCCACGGACCCGAGAGCAGCTTTGGCTACGAGCGCCAACACAATCCCTACGTGGGCGGAACCTGAACGGGCGGTAGGAGCGCACGCATGGGAATCGCATCGGTACGGGCGTTTTTTGCCGAGCGCGGGCTGGACCCGCAGATCACCGAACTGGACGTCAGCACCGCCACGGTCGCGCTGGCTGCGCAGGCGCACGGCGTGGAGCCGGGGCGCATTGCCAAAACGCTGGCTTTCCGCATGCACGACGGCCGGGTCTTGTTGCTGGTGGCGCGTGGCGACGCACGGGTGGACAACACCAAGTTCAAGGCAGCGTTTGGCAAAGGCAAGATGCTGGGCGCCGACGACGTAGAGGCGCTCACCGGGCACCCGGTGGGCGGCGTCTGCCCCTTCGGCCTGGCCACGCCGCTGCCGGTCTACCTGGACCGCAGCCTGCAGGACTTTGACGAAGTGCTACCAGCAGCCGGTTCGGTGAACAGCGCGCTGCGCATCAGCCCGGCGCTGATGGCTGAGCTGACGGGCGGGCAGTGGGTGGATGCCTGCCAGTAAAAAGCCGGGCCGAAGGCACTTCCTAGAATGCAGCGGTTCAAGTTCCAAACCCATTCCACCGGAGAGCACATGCTGAAGTTTTTCTACAACGCCGCCCCGAACCCCATGAAGATTGCCCTGTTGCTGGAGGAGCTGGGACTGTCGTATGAGGCCATACCGGTGGATACGCGACAGGGGCAACAATTCGCCCCCGAGTTCCTGGCAGTCAATCCCAATGCCAAAGTCCCGGCGATCGTTGATGGCGATGTGACCGTTTTTGACAGCAATGCCATCTTGCTTTTTTTGGCTGATCGCGAAAAGCGCTTTGTCTGTACCGATATGGCGAGCAATGAGCGCGCTGAAACACTCTCGTGGCTCATGTTCATTGCAACGGGTATAGGCCCTTTTTCCGGGCAATCGGTGCATTTCCGCCACATGGCACCGGAGCCAAAGACCTATGCTTTGAATCGGTACGACTACGAAGCAAACCGCCATTGGGGAATTCTGGAGAAGCATCTCTCCGAGCGAACATTCATCGTCGGAGACGCGTACAGCGTGGTAGACATGGCTTTTTGGGGCTGGGCTCGCCTACTGCCCTTTGTACTGGGCACAGGTGATGCGACATGGGTGGCGTATCCCCACACCAAGCGACTGCTAGACCATATCAACGCAAGGCCCGCTGCCCAACGCGCCGAAGCACTGAAAAGCCGGCACAGCTTCAAAACAGAAATGGACGCAGATGCGCGCAAATTCATGTTTCCGCAAAACGAACGCCTCGCAAAAAATACCTAGGCTCCAAAAGCTTGTCGATAAAGAAAATCCAGCCTGATCCTGACCACCACAGGCAGGAATACTCGATACCGCTATTCCTCAGGACCCCCACCCAGCACCTTGTACAAGGTGACCTGCGACTGCAGATAAGCCCATTGCGCAGCTGTCAGCGCCTGCTGATCGGCCAGCACCGTGCGCTCCAGTTCCAGCACATCCAACTGGCTGGCCGCACCGTGTTCCAAACGCAGGGCGACCAGGCGCAGGCGCTCCATGTCGGCCTGGGTTTGGGCCTGCTGCGCCTGCAACTGCCGGGCCCAGCCGGCGCGCGTCGCCAGCGCGTCAGCCACTTCGCGGAAGGCCACTTGCACCGATTTTTCATACTGCACCATGGACGCCTCGGCAGCGGCGCGGGCCAGCTCCCAGGTGGCGCGGTTGCGCCCGGCGTCAAACAAAGGCATCAGGACCTGTGGGGCCAGACTGAAGGCCAGGGTGCCGCTGCTCAGCAAAGTGCCCAGTTCGGTGCTGGCGACACCGGCCGTGGCGGTGAGCGAAATACGCGGGAAAAATGCAGCGCGCGCAGCGGCGATGTTGGCGTTGGCGGCTTTGAGGCCTTGTTCGGCCTGGCGGATGTCGGCGCGCCGCACCAGCAACTCGGACGGCAAACCCGCAGGCAGTTCGGGCAGGCTGAATTGCGTGAAACGCGCGGCCTGGAAGCGCGCCACCTGGGCTTGCGGCACCGCCTGCCCCAGCAGCAAGGTCAGCGCGTTTTCGTCTAGCGCCATCTGGCGTTCCAGCTGGGCCAGGGTGATGCGCACGCCTTCCAAAAAGGATTCGCTCTGGCGCAGCTCCAGCGCCGATGACACGCCGTGCGCGGCACGCAAGCGCAATAAATCGAGACTGGCCTGGCGCGAGGCGAGTGCCTGCTGCGCGAGCTCCAAGTTGCGGGCGTCGGCGAGCAAGGCGATCCAGGCCTGTGCGACCAGCGTCACCAGCGTGATTTGGGTGGTGCGCCGTGCCTCTTGAGTCGCCAGGTACTGCGCCAGTGCCTGCTCTTTGAGGCCGCTGATGCGGCCAAAGAAATCAAATTCATAGGCGGTGACCGCCAGGCCGGTGGTCACGGTGGTGGTCTGCGCGCCATAGACGTTGGGCGCGCGGGTTACCCCCGCCACCGCATTGACCGTGGGTAGCTGATCCGCGCCGCGAATGCCCCACTGCGCCTGCGCCTGGGCGATATTGATCACGGCCAGCCGCATGTCGCTGTTATGGACCAGGGCCAGCGCAATCAGCGCCTGCAGATCGGGGTCGTCGAAGTAGCTGCGCCAGGGCAGCAAGGCACCCGCAGCCACCGCAGGCGCAGCAGCCGTGCGCGACCATTCGCTATCTCCCACCGGCCGGGGCACCACTTGCACCGGCTGGGGTGGCATCAAAGACTCGCAGGATGCGAGCAGCAGCAGCGCGGAAACCGCCGTGGCGCGTCGCACCAGCCCCGCTGAAGCTTTAAACGCCGGAAGGCGATCGGTCAGTTTATTGATCACCGTGTATTCCCATGTGCGTGGCCTGTTCGGCATGCAAGGCATGCTGGCGGGGACTGTCTTTGAAAAGGCTGCGGATGACCACAAAAAACACTGGCACAAACAGCACCGCCAGGCTGGTGCCGGTCAGGATGCCGCCAATCACCCCGGTGCCGATCACGCGTTGGCTGGCAGAACCCGCGCCGGTGGCCAGAGCCAGCGGCAGCACCCCCAGGGTGAAAGCCATGGAGGTCATGATGATGGGGCGGAAACGCAGATGCGCAGCGGCCAACGCCGACTCGATCACGCTCTTGCCCTGGGCCTGCAGATCCTTGGCAAACTCAATGATCAGAATCGCGTTTTTCGCCGACAGGCCGATGATGGTGATCAGGCCGACCTGAAAGTACACGTCATTGGAATAGCCGCGCAGCCAGGTGCCCAGCAGCACACCGAGCACGCCCAGCGGCACCACCAAAATCACGGCCAGCGGGATCGACCAACTTTCATACAAAGCGGCCAAGCACAAAAACACCGACAGGATGGCAAAGCTGTACAAGATGAGTGACTGCGAACCGGCCAGCTTTTCTTCGCGAGACAGGCCGGTCCACTCATAGCCGAAGCCGGCCGGGAGCTGTGTGGCCAGCCGCTCCATTTCGGCCATGGCCTGGCCGGTGCTAAAGCCCGGCGCGGCGCTGCCGCCAATGCGCATAGCCGGATACCCGTTGTAACGCACGGTTTGCATCGCGCCCTTGATCCAACGGGTGGACGCAAAGGCCGAAAAAGGCACCGACTGGCCACGCGCATTGAGCACGCTCAGGCGCAACACGTCCTCGGGCAGCATGCGCGCCGGGGCATCGGCCTGCACCACCACGCGCTGCAAACGCCCGGCGTTGGGAAAATCGTTGATATAGGCCGAACCCAAGGCGGTGGAAATGGCCGCATTGATGGCATCAAAACCCACGCCCAGGGCCTGGGCTTTGTCGCGGTCAATATCAAGTTGCAACTGCGGTGCGTCCTCCAGACCCTCGGGGCGGACTTGACTGATCAGCGGACTTTTACCGGCCATGCCCAGCATCTGGTTGCGTGCGGCCAGCAGTGCGTCATGCCCCAGCCCGGCGCGGTCCTGCAGCCGGAAGCTGAAGCCCGAAGCGGTGCCGAGTTCGGGAATCGGCGGCGGGCTCAGCGGAAAGATAAACGCGTCGCGGATACGCGCCAGCGCCCCGAAGGCCCGCCCCGCCACCGCCTGTGACGCGTTGGCCGCATCGGGCCGCTCTTGCCAGTCTTTCAGCGTCACAAACGCCAGCGCGGCGTTCTGGCCCAAGCCTGAAAAGCTGAAGCCCAAAATGCCCACCATGCTCTGCACCTCCGGCTGCTGGAGCATGAAGCCCTCCACCTGCTGGATCACTGCGCGGGTGCGTTCCTGCGTGGCACCGGGGGGCAGCTGCACGTTCACCAGCATGGTGCCCTGGTCTTCATTGGGCAAAAACGAGGTGGGCAGGCGCTGGTACATGAATACAGCCGCGCCGATGATCGCCAGATAAATCACCAGATAACGCGCCGCGTGCGGCAGCATGCGCGCCACCCCGCGTTCGTACAAGGCGGCGGTGCGACCAAAAACCCGGTTGAACAAACCGAAAAAGCCACCCCGACCGTGCTCCTGCCCTTGGGTAATCGGTTGCAAAAGCGTGGCGCACAAAGCCGGTGTGAGTGACAAGGCCATCAGCGCCGAAAAGGCGATCGCCACCCCCATGACGGTGGCGAACTGGCGGTAGATATTGCCCACGGAACCGGTAAAAAATGCCAGCGGCACGAACACCGAGATCAGCACAACGGTCACGCCCACAATCGCGCCCGAAATCTGGCCCATGGCCTTGCGCGTGGCGGGCAACGGGTCCAGCCCCTCGTCGCGCATGATGCGCTCCACGTTTTCCACAACCACAATCGCGTCGTCCACCACGATGCCGATCACCAGCACCATGCCGAACATGGTCAGCACGTTGATCGAAAAACCCAATGCCAGCAACACCGCCATGGTGCCGAGCAAGGCCACCGGAACCACCAGCGTAGGGATGATGGTGTAGCGCCAGTTTTGCAAAAACAGGTACATCACCAAAAACACCAGCGCTACCGCTTCGAGCAGGGTGACAGTGACCTGTCGGATCGACAAGGCCACAAAGCGCGAGCTGTCGTAGGGAATCGTCCAGGACATGCCTTTGGGGAAGAAGGGCTCCAGCGCCTGCATCTTGTCGCGCACCGCCTTGGCGGTGGCCAGGGCGTTTCCGCTGGGCGCCAGTTGCACGCCCATGCCGGTGGCCAGTTTGCCGTTCAGGCGCGCCGAGGTGGAATAGGCCTGGGCCCCGAGTTCGATGCGCGCCACGTCTCTCAGGCGCACGGTGGAGCCGTCGGGATTGGCGCGGACGGTGATGCGGCCGAACTGCTCGGCGCTGCTGAACTGGCCGTTGACCACCACCGTGGCGGCAATGCCCTGACCGGCCACGTTGGGCAGGCTGCCGATTTCACCCGCCGAGACCTGGGCGTTCTGAGCCCGTATGGCGGCACTGACATCGGCGGCGGACAGGTTCAGGCCGAGCAGCTTGGCCGGGTCTATCCAGACCCGCATGGCGCGTTCGGTGCCGAACAACACCGCCTGCCCCACACCGGGCAGACGCTGCAATTCGGGCAGCACGTTGCGCGCGGCGTAGTCGCCCAAGGCCACCGGCGTCCAAGCCGGGTCCTCCGAGGTAAGGATGGTGAACAGCAAGAAGTTGCTGCGCGATTTGTCGACCCGCACGCCCTGCTGCGTCACCACGGCCGGCAAGCGGGGGGTGGCGCGGGCCAGGCGGTTTTGCACGTCCACCTGCGCCAAATCGGGGTTGGTGCCAGGCTGGAAACTCAGGGTGATGTTGCCCGAGCCGTCGGATTGCGCCACCGACTCCATATAGATCAGGCCGGGTGCGCCGTTCATTTCGCGCTCAATGACCGACAGCACCGCGTCTTCCAAGGTCTGCGCCGACGCGCCGGGATAGGCGGCTGTGACCACGATAGAGGGCGGTGCGACCGGCGGGTACTGGGCAATCGGCAGCTGCGTGATTGCCACGCAACCCAAGACCATGATGAACAGCGCAATGACCCAGGCAAAGATGGGCCGATTGATGAAAAAAGAAGCCATGCTACGCGCGCTTTAGCGGCTGGCTGCCGGGGCGGGGGCCGCTGCCACAGACGGTGCTGGCGGTGCAGCGGGGGCCGGACTGCCGGGCGGGGTCCATGGCACAGGCTTGACCGGCGCGTCGCCGCGCAGCTTTTGGAAGCCATCCACCATCACCTGTTCACCGGCTTGCAAGCCCTCGGTCACCACCCACTGGGTGCCGCGTTGCCCGCCCACCTTGACCGGGCGCGGTTTCACCTTGCCCTCGCTGTCCACCACCATCACTGTGTCGCCCTGGGGCGAGCGCGTGAGCGACTGCTGCGGCAGCACGATGGCGTTACTGGCCAGCGACTGCTCCAGCCGCACCCGCACATACAGGCCGGGAAACAGCACGCCGTCCGGGTTGGGTATTTCGGCGCGCAGGGTCACCTGGCCGGAGCTGGGGTCTACCGTCACATCCGAGAACAAGAGCCGGCCGCTTTGGGCGTACTCGCTGCCGTCTTCCATCACCAGGCGCACGCTGGCCGCGTGGTTGCCGGGCGCGCGCTTGAGCAAGCCGCTGTCCAGCGCGGCGCGCAGCCGCATCAGCTCGCTGGCCGACTGGGTGAAATTGACCAGCATGGGATGGGTTTGCTGCACCAGCGCCATGGGCGTGGCCTCGCCCTGCCCGACCAGCGCACCTTCGGTGACCAAGGCCCGGCCGATGCGCCCGGCAATCGGTGCGGTCACGGAGGCGTAGGTCAGGTTGATGCGCGCGGTCTGGATCGCAGCGCGTGCCACAGCCAGATCAGCCTCTGCCTGCTTATTGGCCGTCTGCGCCGCCACGTATTCCTGCTGGCTGATCGCGCGGGCCTCGGCCAAAGGCCGGTAGCGCTCGAGCACGCTGGCGGTTTGCATCAGATTGGCCTCGGCCTTGGATTGGCTGGCCAGCGCGCCATCCAGCGCGGCCCGGTAGGGACCGGCGTCGATGTCGAACAGCGGCTGCCCCGCGCGCACCACACTGCCTTCTTCAAATAGCCGCCTTTGCACGATACCGGCGGCACGGGCCCGCACCTGGGCCACCCGCGAGGCCTCCAGACGGCCGGGCAGTTCGGCGGTAAGTCCCACATCGCCCGGCGTGGCCGTGACCACTCCGACTTCGGGCGGGGGCATGGCACCAGCGCCCGGTCCGCCTGCGCCAACCGCTCCGCCGGCTCCACCTGCACCGGGCGCAGGCGTACCGCTGGGGCCGCAAGCGGCCAAGCAAACTGTCAATGCCAGGACGCACAGGCGCAGGGCGGCGCGGGGCGCGCCTGGATCACCAGCAAAGAAATTCATAACAAGCCGCCGCACATAAAGACAAAAAACAGCGCCGGTCGGCACCCTGAGCGCTTCAGTTTAAACGCCCACAGCACCCCGGCAGGCCCAAGGAACACGCTTTACATGGTTTGCCATAGGGAGCGGCTCAGTACTTACCCTGTTTGGCGCGGACTGGGAAGCGGTTAGCATATTTGTTTGACGCGCGCATGTAAGCGGTGCCTTGCTGGCTGCCGTGCGCAGCGGTACCGGGGCAGGATTAACAGCTAATTCGGCGCAGACCGGAACACACACCTAGCGGAGTAAGACCCATGACAGCAGCAACCCCCAATGAAACCCATGCGGTATTGGCGCAAGCCCCGCAGACCGATGGCTTCCATCTGGTCATTGATGCGCTCAAGCTCAACGGCATTGACACCATCTTTGGGCTACCGGGTATCCCGATCACCGACCTGACGCGCATGGCGCAGACCGCCGGGATGCGGGTGATCTCCTTCCGCCACGAACAGCACGCAGGCAACGCCGCCGCTGCCGCCGGGTTTCTGACCCAAAAGCCGGGCATCTGCCTGACCGTCTCCGCGCCGGGCTTTCTGAACGGCCTGACCGCTTTGGCCAATGCCACGACCAATTGCTTCCCGATGATTTTGATCAGCGGCTCCAGCGAACGCGAGATCGTCGACCTGCAGCAAGGCGATTACGAAGAAATGGACCAACTGGCGATTGCCAAGCCGCTGTGCAAAGCGGCGTTCCGTATCCTGCACGCGCAGGACATCGGCGTGGGTATTGCGCGCGCCATCCGCTCGGCCTTGTCGGGCCGCCCCGGCGGTGTGTACCTGGATATGCCGGCCAAGCTGTTCGCGCAGACCATGGACGCGGCTGCGGGTGCAGCCTCGCTCATCCATGTGGTGGACCCTGCGCCGCGGCAGATTCCTGCGCCCGATGCGGTGCAACGCGCGCTCGATGTGCTCAAAAGCGCGCAAAAGCCGCTGATATTGCTGGGCAAGGGTGCTGCTTACGCGCAGGCCGACGCCTCGGTTCGTGCGCTGGTGGAACGCTCAGGCATTCCCTACCTGCCCATGTCCATGGCCAAGGGCTTGCTGCCGGACACCCATGCCCAATGTGCGTCTGCCGCCCGCTCCCATGTGCTGGCCGAAGCGGACGTGGTGCTGCTCATCGGTGCGCGCCTGAACTGGCTGCTCTCGCACGGCAAGGGCAAGACCTGGGGCG
>CANIRI010000073.1 GCA_947469815.1 Comamonadaceae bacterium
GTTCCGGCAAAGGCAGCGTGAGCTCCATAACCGGGCTGGCCTGGGCCACGCCGGGAATGCGGGCCAGCACCGGGTACAGCTTCTCGTCAAAACCCCGGGCCTGCGTGGCTTGCACTTGCAGGTCGGCAGCCCCGTTGACGGTTTGCACGGCACGGGCAAATTCATCCAAGGCCGAGCGGTTGACCAGATGCACCGCGTAACCCAACGCCACCCCGATCGCAATGGCCAGCGCGGCGGTCATCCAGCGCACCGGGTGGGCGCGCAATTCGGCCACGGCCATCCAGCGCAGGGCCAGCGTTTGTAATCCCGGTGCCGAGGCCATAGCCTGCGCTCCGCGCAGCTGCCCCTCAGGCTTCATGGCTTGCGCGCAGGCCGCGCGCAGTCAGCACCAGCACCCGGTCAGCCACAGCGGCTGCACGTTCGGAATGGGTGACGATGAGTGCGGCGACGGCCGATTGCCGCACGGTGCGGGCAAAGAGTTCGAGAACCCGGGCAGCGGTCTCGGGGTCGAGGTTGCCGGTGGGCTCGTCTGCCAGGATCAGGGCTGGTCGGTGCACCAAAGCGCGGGCAATCGCAATGCGCTGCAGCTCGCCGCCCGATAGCTGCGCGGCGTAGTCCAAGCCGCGCCCACCCAGACCGACGGCGTCAAGCATCTCCTGCGCCCGCGCCAGCGCGCTTGGTCCGCCCTGCCCCGCCAACACCAGCGGCAGCGCCACGTTGTGCGCCAGGCTCAGGTGCGGCAGGATGTGAAAGGCTTGGAACACAAAACCGATGTGGTCGCGCCGCAGCGTGGTGCGGGCATCGTCATCCAGGTTCGCCAGCTCTTGCCCCTGCACCGCGATACCGCCCGCGTCAGGCAGATCCAGGCCGGCAACCAGGTTGAGCAGGCTGGATTTGCCCGCGCCGGATTCGCCCATGACCGCCACAATCTCACCCTGCTGCAGTTGCAAGTCCAGGCCGTCGAACAGCATGCGCCCTCCGGGAACCGTTTTACGCAGGCCGGTGATCTGCAGAACCAGGACGGTGGGCGCTTGCGACATGGGGCGATAGTAGGTGCGGCCGCAGGTCAGCGCCTGCGGCGGGCTATTCGAGCGAGGTCTCAGGGCCTGCGATGTGCACCGCCAGCAGGCAGCCGGTCGGCGTATACGAGGAATGCTGGGTTCCATCGCGCAGCCAGACCAGGTCACCCACGCCATAGCGGGTGCCGTCGTTGTCGAACAACTCGCCCTCCAGGACCAAAAACTGCTCGTCACCGCGGTGTTGGTGGGCCCGTGTGGTCATGCCCGGTGCCATGCGGTACACGTGAAAGCCCTGTCCCAGCGGCACGTCGGTGGTGAGTTGCAGCACTGCGTCGCCATCGGCGCGCCCGTCGGGGTAGACATAAGGCTGAAACACTGCCTCATGGATGTTGGCAACGCGGCGGTCTTGCGGGGCTATGGGCTTCATATCAGGCATGGCGGGCATGGTTCGGGGTGGACACACGCCCGATTATGCGAAGGCCTGCAGGCGCGACGCTGGAAGGCCTGCGCCGTGCGCGTGGCTCAGACCGAATGGTCGAAGAGGCGGCCGCTGAAACCGCCGAAGAAGCCGCGTGGCGCGGGTGCCGCATCCACGCCTGGCAGGGCGGCAGCACTTTGGAAGGCCAGTGGAAACTGCTTACGCAGTTCCTGGGCGATGCGCCAGGCCTCAGGCAGATGGCTGCTTTGCAAGGCGGTGCCGATGCGTGCGATCACCGGGTGGTGGTTGAGCTCGTTGTCATGCAGGGTGAGTGCCGTGAAGGCCAGACGTGCCGCGTCAACCGGGCCACTTTGAATGGCCAGGAGCAGGCTGCGCAAGCGCTGCGTGCGCGCGCGTTGGCGCTCATCCTGCCGCAGTTGTTGACCGCCTTGCGGGTAGGACCGCGCCATAGAAGAAACGTGGATATCAGGTGCCATGCTGCCACTCCGGTTAATGGGAGAACACCCTGCCGCGCCCGCGATGGCGGGTGTCAGGAATCAATCGCCCGTAGCTGCATTCACAGCAGTATTCATGCCAATTTTTGGTGTCACCTGGCGGCAAACGCTTTCCCCATGCGCGCTGCTTGCTGCCCAAATCGCGCGCAAACAGGGGTTTCCCCTAGGTTGGACGGTTGATGTTCTTGGTGATAATTGGTTTTCCCTCCGAACTAAATCATGTGCTCCATGTTTGACGCCGGTAGGAAATCGACTCGCAACAGAAATTAACGCTGCCCCCAAGGGCTTATACCTATCCGGAGATATCGCATGAAATTGAAACGTCACCTCAGCGCGCTGGCCATCGCCATGGCCGCAGGCTCATCTTTTGCACAACTGGTCGTTGGCGTGAGCTACGACGCATTCCAGGAAGAGCGCTGGAAAACCGACGAAGCGGCCATCAAGGCGGAGCTGGCTAAGGCCGGTGCCAAGTACATCATGTCCGACGCCGGCGCTTCCACCGAGAAGCAACTGTCCGACATCGACGGCCTGATCGCCAAGGGCGCCAAAGTCCTGATCATCTTGGGTCGCGACAAAGACGCCATCCTGCCTGCAGTCAACAAAGCAGCCCAGCAGAAGATCCCCGTGATCGCCTATGACCGCCTGTTTGAAGCGCCTGGCGTGACGTACATCACCTTTGACAACAAGGAAGTCGGCCGCATGACCGCGCGCGCCATCCTGGCTGTCAAGCCTAAGGGCAACTACGCCATCATCAAAGGTGACCCGGGCGATGCGAACGCCAACTTCCTGCGCGAAGGCCAGGGCGAAGTTTTGGCTGACGCCATCAAAAAGGGCGACGTGAAGATCGTTGGCGAAGAGTTCACCGCCGGCTGGAATCCCCAGAACGCGCAAAAGAACATGGAACAAATCCTGACTAAAACCGGCAACAAAGTTGACGCCGTGGTTGCCCAAAACGACGGCATGGCCGGCGGTGTGGTCGCTGCTTTGACCGCCAAAGGTCTGCAAGGTATTCCTGTCTCCGGACAAGACGGTGACCTGGCTGCGCTGAACCGCGTGGCCCTGGGTACCCAAACCGTGTCGGTCTGGAAAAACTCGGCGGATCTGGGTACGGCTGCTGCCAAAGCAGCTGTGGAACTGGGCGCTGGCAAGGCCGTAACCGGCGCAGCCGACTGGGCTGGCGGCGAAAAGAAGATGACCCTGAAGTCCATCTTCCTGAAGCCTATCCCTGTTACCAAGGACAACCTGGATGTGGTGCTGAAGTCCGGCCACATCTCCAAGGAAGCCCTGTGCAAAGGTGTGGACGCATCGAAAGTGGCCGTCTGCAAGTAATCAGCTGACATCCAGCTTTTAGACCCCAACACCGCGGGCCACGAGCCCGCGGTGTTGTTTCTGACCCCCGGGAGTCTGTATGAATAGTGACTGGCAAACCCTGAAGCGCGCCCAGATTGACTGGCGCATGGTGCTCATGTCGGCGGTGCTGATCGTGATTGCACTGGTTTTCAACGCCTTGTCGGAAGGCATATTTTTGTCGCCGGAAAACCTCTACAACATCGCCCAGCAAACCGCGGTGGTGGGTATTCTGGCCACCGTTATGGTGCTCATCATCGTGGCACGCCACATCGACCTGTCGGTCGGCTCGGTGATGGGCTTTGTGGGCGTACTGATCGCCTTTTTGATTTACACCGCCAACTGGTCCTGGCAGGCCGCCTGCCTGATGGGCTTGGCCGCAGCCATCGCTGTATCCATGTACCAGGGCGCGCTGACCGCGTTTGTGGGCGTCCCTTCCTTTGTCGTGACCCTGGGCGGCCTGATGTCGTTTCGCGGTGCGGCCTATTTGGTGGCAGACGGCAAAACCCAACCCCTGGCCGACCCCTTCTTTTTGAAGCTGGGTGGCGGCTACAACGGCGGCATCGGCACCACAGCGAGCTGGATTCTGGCCGCCCTGCTCTGCTTCGGCCTGCTGCTGGCCATGGTGAACAAGCGCCGTGCCAAAAAAACCTATGGCGTGCCGACCAACCCGGCCTGGGTGGACCTGCTGCTGGTGCTGATTCCTATGGCCATTGTGCTGGCCTTTGTGGCCACCATGAACGCGTACCACATACCCAACAAAGATGCGCCCCAAGGCATACCGATTCCGGTGCTGATCTGGGGCGCGGTGGCGTTGGTGATTTCCTTTCTGGTGCACCGCACGCGCTTCGGGCGCTACATCTTTGCCATCGGCGGCAACCCGGATGCTGCCGCGCTGGTCGGCATTCCGGTGCGTCGGGTCACGATGCTGCTGTTTGTGCTGCTGTCGGTGCTGATAACGATTGCCGCCATCGTGGCCATCTCGCGGCTGAACGCGGGCACCAATTCGCTGGGCAACAACTTAGAGCTGCTGGTGATTGCGGCCACCGTGATCGGTGGCACCGCTCTGGCCGGTGGCAGCGGCACCATCATCGGCTCGGTGCTGGGCGCGCTGATCATGCAGTGCATTGACAGCGGCATGCTGCTGCTCGACGTGTCGATTGGTACGCGCTACATCATCATCGGCCAGGTGCTGATTGCGGCGGTGGTCTTCGATGTGGCCTACCGCAAATGGACGGGAGACGCGCTGTGAACGCCACCGACAACACGCCCCACAGCAAGCCCGCGATCGATACCAGCCGCTGCCTGGTCGAGCTGCGCAATATCCGCAAAGCCTTCGGTGGCGTGCTCGCGGTTGATGAGGTCAGTTTGAACCTCTATCCCGGCGAAGTGGTGGCCGTGCTGGGCCACAACGGCGCGGGCAAATCCACGCTGATGAAGATGCTGGCCGGTGCCTACCCGATTGACAGCGGCGAGGTCTTGCTGTCGGGCGAGAAAGTGCAAATCCGCTCGCCGTCGGATGCGCAAAACCTGGGCATCGAATCGATTTACCAGACGCTGGCGCTGGCCGACAACCTGGACGCGGTGGCCAATCTGTTTTTGGGCCGCGAGCTGCTGACCCGCTGGCGCACGCTGGACGACCACCGCATGGATGCAGACGCCCGTAAGGTGTTCCAGCGCCTGAACAAAAACTTCACCAACATCCGCATTCCGGTGCGCCGCCTGTCCGGCGGACAGCGCCAGGTGGTGGCGATTTCGCGGGCGATTTATTTCAACGCCCGCATCCTCATCATGGACGAACCGACCGCCGCTCTGGGCCCGGAAGAAACCGCGATGGTGGGCAACCTGATCCAGCAGCTCAAGGCCGAAGGCGTGGGTATCTTTTTGATCAGCCACGACATGCACGATGTGTTCGCCTTGAGCGACCGATTGGCTGTGATGAAGAACGGCAAACGCATCGGCACCTACCGCACCCAGGATGTGACCGAGGACGAGGTGCTGGGCATGATCATCGCGGGCAAGGCGCCGGCTGGCAAAACCCAGGCGGAACGCCCGGCGCGCTGACAGCCGCCCTGCCTTATGCAAACCACCGGCGACCAGCAGCTGCTCAAACGCATCAACCGCAGCGTCTTGCTGCGACTGATTCAGCAGCAAAGCGGGCTGTCGCGGGCGCGTCTGGCGGCCCACAGCGGCCTCACCAAGTCCACGGTCAGTGCCCTGGTGCGTGAACTGCTGGACGAGCAGTGGCTGGTCGAGGCCAGCTCGCCAGTGACGGGTGATGGCCTGGGACGCCCTTCCACCCCGCTGCAACTCAATGCCGGGGGCCGGGTGTTGATCGGCATCGAAGTGGCGGTTGAATGCCTGCGCATGGTTTGCGTGTCAATCACCGGAGAGGTGTTCTCGGAGCATGAAGTGCCGCTGCAAAGCCCCGACCCGCAGGCCGTCTGCGCCCAAGCGACCGGACTGTTGCAGCCCTTGTGTGCGGATTTGGCGGCGAGGAAAATCACCATCAGCGGTGTGGGCCTGTGTTTACCCGGAGCAGTCCACGACAGCACGGGGCTGGTGCATTTCGCGCCCAACCTGGGCTGGCGCAAGCTGGATTTTTTGGGCATGGTCAGCGCCGCCTTTGCCGCCGCGGGAATTGCCTGCGGCAACGTGCATGTACAAAACGATGCCGATGCCGCCGCACTGGGCGAATACGAGTTTGGCATCGGGGACAAAGACGATCCGCTGATCTTCATCAACTGCGATGTCGGTGTGGGCGCGGGCATCGTGCTCAACGACCGGTTGTTCACCGGGGCCCGCGGTGCTGCCGGTGAGATTGGCCACACGATTTTGCAGATTGATGGGCCGCTATGCTCCTGTGGTCGACACGGGTGCGCCGAGGCCTTCATCGGCGCACGCGCCATCAAGGGCGCTGCAGATGTGGCACGCGCTGGCCAATACCTGGGCGTGTTGATCCAAAACCTGGACGCGCTCTTCAACCCGAAGACGGTGGTCATTGGCGGCAAAATCTGCGCCGAACACCCGGGTCTGCTGGCGCAGGCGCAGGCCACAGTGGCGCAGTACACCCGCCAGTCGGGCATGCCCATGACCGAGATCCGTGCGGCGCGCTATGGTCTGCAGGCACCGGCTGTCGGGGCGGCGGCCTTGGTCTTGCACCGTTTTCTGCGCCCACTTTCACAAGGAGCAAGCCATGTTTTTGGGGATTGATGTCGGCACCTCGGAAGTCAAGGTCTTGCTGCTGGCGCAAGACCACCGCGTGGTGGACACCGCCGGAAGTGCCTTGGAAATCAGCCGCCCCCACCCTGGCCACAGCGAGCAAAACCCGGCCGACTGGTGGCGTGCCACCTGCGCTGCGCTGGACACCCTTCGCGCCAAAAATTCTGCGGCTTATGCGGCGGTGCGCGCCATCGGCCTGTCGGGGCAGATGCACGGCGCGGTCTTGCTCGACGCGGCCGACCGCGTGCTGCGCCCGGCGATTTTGTGGAACGATGTGCGCAGCGACCAGGAATGCCTGGACATGATGCAGGAGCTGCCAGATCTGCCGCAACGCGCGGGCTCCTTGGCCATGCCCGGCTTCACCGCGCCCAAGCTGCGCTGGGTCCAACAACATGAGCCGCACATCTTTGCCCAGATCGCCAAGGTGCTGCTGCCCAAAGACTATGTGCGTCTGCAACTCACCGGCGACTACGTCTGCGATATGTCGGACGCCAGCGGCACCATGTGGCTGGATGTAGCCGCGCGCGCCTGGTCACCGGCCCTGCTGGCGCTCACCGGTTTGCAGGAGCGCCAGATGCCGCGCCTGGTGGAAGGCAGCGAAGCCGGTGGCGCACTCAGCGCATCGGCCGCTGCCGCGCTGGGGCTTGCTGCTGGCATCGTCGTGGCCGGTGGCGGGGGCGATAACGCAGCCAGTGCGGTTGGCATGGGGGCGGTCGATGCGGGCGAAGGCTTTTTGTCGCTGGGCACCAGCGGTGTGCTGTTTGTGGTGACCCCCAGCTACCAACCCAATGCGGCCAGTGCCACCCACGCCTTCTGCCATGCCCTGCCCCAGCGCTGGCACCAGATGAGCGTGATGCTCTCGGCGGCCAGCTGCCTGCAATGGGCCGCCGGTGCGCTGGGTCTGGACTCCGCTGCGGCTGTGGAGGCCAAAGCCGCCAGCCTGCCGCCCGCTGCGCGCAACACTGCGCCCTTGTTTTTGCCTTACCTCAGCGGTGAGCGCACGCCGCATAATGATGCGCAGGTGCGCGGCAGCTTCCACGGCCTGAGCCACAGCACCGATCAGGCCGCTTTGGCCTATGCGGTCATCGAGGGCGTCACCTTCGGTTTGAACGATGGCTTGCGCGCCTTGCAGGCCGCTGGCAGTGCGCCGAAGCAGCTCTCGCTGGTAGGCGGCGGTGCACGCAGCGCTTTTTGGGCGCAGCAACTGGCCTCGGCACTCAATCTGGACATCGTGACCCACCCCGAATCCGCCGCCGGTGGCGCGCTGGGTGCCGCACGCCTAGGCCGGTTGGCCACGGGCGCAACGGTTGCGCAGGTCTGCCGCAAGCCCGAGATAGCCCACACTTACCGCAGTGATCCCGCAGAACATGCGATGCTGGGCGCACGTTTTCTGCGTTTTCGAGCCTTGTACCCGGCCTTGCGCGGCATCGCCTGAACCCCGCACCCCTTCACCCTCAACTGGCAGCAATTTCTATGAGCAAGACCTATTTCCACGGCGTAGACCCGATCCGCTACGAGGGACCGCAATCCCACAACCCGCTGGCCTTTCGCTGGTACGACAAAGACCGCACGGTGTTGGGCAAACGCATGGAAGAGCAGCTGCGTTTTGCGGTGTGTTATTGGCACAGTTTTTCCTGGAACGGCTTTGACCCATTTGGTTACGACGGCACCTTTGAGCGGCCGTGGCAGCACATGGCAGACCCCATGGCGGCGGCGCATGCCAAGGCCGATGCGGCGTTTGACTTTTTCAGCAAACTCGGCGCGCCCTACTACTGCTTCCATGACCGCGATGTGGCGCCTGAGGGCAGCAGCCCGCGCGAGAGCGTAAACCATCTGCGCGCCATGGTCGACGTGCTAGCGGCCAAGCAAGAAGCCAGTGGTATCCGCTTGCTCTGGGGCACTGCCAATCTGTTCAGCCACCGCCGCTTTATGGCGGGCGCCGCCACCAACCCGGACCCTGAAATTTTTGCGCTCGCCGCGCTGCAGGTCAAAGAAGCCATGGACGCGACCCTGAAGCTGGGCGGTGCCAATTACGTGCTGTGGGGTGGACGTGAAGGTTATGAAACCCTGCTCAACACCCGCATGGGCCAGGAGCTGGACCAGATGGGCCGTTTCCTGCACATGGTGGTGGATTACAAACACAAGATCGGCTTCAAGGGAACCATCTTGCTTGAGCCCAAGCCGCGTGAACCGTCCAAGCACCAGTACGACTTCGATGTCGCCACCGTGTTCGGATTTTTGCAAAAGCACGGCCTGGAAAAAGAAATCCGCGTCAACATCGAAGCCAACCACGCCACGCTGGCCGGCCACAGCTTCGAGCACGAAATTGCCAGCGCGATTGATCTGGGCATCTTCGGCTCCATCGACATGAACCGGGGTGACATGCAATGCCAATGGGACACCGACCAGTTCCCCAACAACATCCCTGAAACTGCGCTGGCCATGTACATGATTTTGCAAGGCGGCGGTTTCACCACCGGCGGTGTGAACTTTGACAGCAAGGTGCGCCGTCAGTCGA
>CANIRI010000074.1 GCA_947469815.1 Comamonadaceae bacterium
AAAACGCCCAGCATCGCGCCTTCGCCCAGATCGCCCAAGACCAGGTAAATCACGACCGCCGCCAGCAGCAAGGCGAACATGGGCTCGCCCAGCATGGCGGCCATGCGTTGCAGGGTCGAGCGCTGGCGCACATCCTCCAGCGCATTGGGCCCGTCGCGCGCTAACCGGGTCGCCGCCTCCTGCGGATCCAAGCCGCGTAGCCTGGAGGCAGGCGCTATCTCATTCACTTCTGAAATAGGCCAATACCGTCCCGCTGGCAAAGCTCTCGCCGTCGTGCACCGCGATGGAATCGATTACCCCGTCGGCCGGGGCTTCAATGTCCATCGCGGCTTTCACCAGCACGGCGGAGGCGATCAACTGCCCTTTGGTTACATGCACGCCAGGCGCTACCAGCCATTTGTCCAGCAGCGCCTCGATGCCGTCCTGCGCGCCCTCCCATGCGGCATCGGGCAGTGTGATCGGGATCATGCGTGCGCAGCCGCGGCGGTCTTTTTGAGCATGGCGGCTTGCACCGCCTGCACGATGTTGGCCACTTGCGGAATCACAAATTGCTCCAGCGGACGGCTGTAGGGAATCGGCACATTGGGTACGGCCAGCCGCATGACGGGCGCGTGGAGCTCCACCGTGTCCAGGTTCTCGGCAACCAGTGCGGCGATCTCGCCGCTCAGTCCAAAGCCAAGATAGTCCTCGTCAACCACCAGCAGGCGTCCGGTTTTGCGCACCGACTTCAAAATCGTCTCCGTATCCAGCGGCACCAAGGTACGCAAATCAATCACCTCGGCGTGGATGCTTTGGGTGGCCAGTTCCCTGGCTGCCAGCACGGCTTTTTGCACCATCTGGCTGATGCTGACGATGGTGATGTCCGAACCCTCTTGCAAGACTTTGGCTTTGCCGAAAGGAATGGCGTAGGCCTCTTCGGGAACCGCGTTGCTGCTGCCTTCCAGGTAGGCCATCCACGGCAAGCCCATGATGCCCTTGTGGTACATGAACATGACCGGGTTGTCGTCGCGAATCGCGGAGATCATTAGACCTTTGGCATCGTAGGCGTTGGACGGAACCACCACCTTGATGCCCGGTATGTGCGCAAAGGTTCCGTACAGGCATTGCGAATGCTGCGCCGCGTCGCTGTAGCCCCCGCCGATGGCGGTGGTTAGCACCACCGGCAGTTTGACGTGGCCGCCCGACATATAGGTGTTCTTGGCCAGGTGGTTGTAAATCTGGTCCATGCAGACGCCAAAGAAGTCCACAAACATCAGCTCCACAATCGGGCGCAGACCGGCTGCCGCAGCACCGGTTGCCGCGCCAATGAAGGCCGTCTCAGAAATCGGCGTGTCCATGACGCGTTCTTTGCCGAACTTATCGAGCAAGCCGCCGGTAGCACCAAAAATGCCGCCGTAGCTGCCGATGTCTTCACCCATGACGAAGACGTTGGCGTCGCGGCTCATTTCCTGGGCGATGCCCTCAGAAATAGCCTGGGCCATGGTCAATATGCGGGCAGTGCTCATACCAAGCTCCTTGTGTGTGATCCGTTGCTGACAAAAACATCGGCGAGCGCATCCTGCGCGGTGGGGTAGGCACTGTCGCGGGCGAAAGCAAAAGCCTGGTTCACCGCCGCATGGGCGCGCCGGACCATCTCGCTCTCTTCTTGCACGGACATCATGTTTTTCTCTTTGAGCAGCCGGGCCAGGGCGGGAATCGGGTCGCGGGCTTTGAGGCTGCTGACCTCACCTTTGGGGCGGTAGGTCTCCGGGTCGCCTTGGAAGTGGCCGAAGTAGCGGTCGGTTTTGACCTCGATCAGGCTGGGCCCTTCGCCTCTGCGGGCGCGGGCAATGGCTGGCGCTGCCGCTTCGAAGACCGCGATGGCATCGTTGTTGGCGACCCGGATGCCGGGCATGCCGTAACCGGCGGCGCGGTCCGCCACCCACTCGATGGACGTGGCCTTGTTTTTAGGAACCGATATCGCCCACTGGTTGTCCTCGCAGACAAAGATGACGGGGAGCTTCCATACGGCGGCCAGATTCATCGATTCGTGGAAAGAGCCCTGGTTGGCTGCGCCCTCGCCGAAGAAGGCAACCGCGACCCAGTTGCTCCCCATTTTTTTCGCCGCCAGCGCCGCGCCACAGGCAATCGGCATGCTGGCCCCGACGATGCCGCTGCAGCTGAATTTGTGGGCGTTGTCAAACAAATGCATGTGGCCGCCTTTGCCCTTGCCCAGGCCGGTGACTTTGCCGAACATCTCGGCGGTCATGGGGTCCAGCGCTACGCCTTTGGCAATGGCGAAGTGGTGCGGGCGGTGGGTACCGACCACGGTGTCGTCCGGGGTCAAATGCGCGCAGATGCCAACCGCCACGGGTTCCTGCCCAGCGGCCAGATGCATCTCGCCAGGGACCGGGCCGGAGCCGATATCAAAGGCCAGACCTTTCTGGATGTTCGGGGGCAGCTTGCCCTCCATGTAGACCGCCGCCATGGTCTCTTCGTAAAAGCGGATCTCGACCATCTTCTCGTACATCCAGAGCAGTTTTTCTTTGCCGGCTTGCATCGCAGTCTCCTGTTGTGGGAACAGTCCTGTGTCGCGAATCGGTCAAGACCCGTGGTCAACGCAAGGCTGATCGCATACTAGGTACGCGGTGGCTTTGCAGGCTTGACCTGCATCAAGCTTTCATAGCGTCAACGTCATCGATACCGTCTCTGATGTCACCGAGCGCGGCGACACCACAAAGCCCAGGCTGCGCGCCAATGCGGCCATTCCGGTGTTCTCGTTCAGGCACAGCCCGCTCAGCTCGCGCGTGCCCCGGCTGCGCAGGTAGGCGATCAGTTTGCTCAGCATCAAATGCCCCAACTCTTTGCCCTGCCAGTCCGAGGCGACCTGGATGGCGAACTGGGCGCTCACGTGGTCCGGGTCAGACAGCGCGCTGGCTTCGGCGACGATGGTGGCATGCCCCTGCGTGTCGGCAGCCAGTGCGACAAAGGTCATCTCGCGGTCGTAGTCAATCTGGCTGTAGCGGGCCACTTCGGAGTGCGGCACGGCGCGGCGCGTGAAGAAAAAGCGCAAGCGCATATCGGCGGGGTCGGCACGGGCATAAAAATCCAGCAAACGCTGCCCGTCTTGCGGGCGGATCGGGCGCACCAGAAACGATGTGCCGCCCAGCACCACGGCTTCTTCCAGCTCGGCGGGGTAGGGGCAGATCGCCAGGCGACTTGCCTCGCCCGCGGCCGGTGTGCGCAGTTTCACGCGCGCGTCTAGTGCCAGCACGCCGTGCGCGTCGACCAGCAGCGGGTTGAGATCCATCTCCTCCAGCTCGGGCAGCTCACTGGCCATGCGCGAGACTTTGAGCAAGGTGTCTATCAGCGCGCTTATATCTGCCGCAGCTTGCCCACGGTAGCCCGCTAACAAGGGGCTGAGTTGGCTGCGCACAACCATGTCACGCGCCAGGTTGTCGTTCAGCGGCGGCAAGGCCACGGTGTGCTGCGTGCTCAGTTCGACTTGCGTGCCGCCACGCCCGAGCAGCAGCACCGGCCCGAATACCGGGTCGCTGGCGATGCCGGCAATCAGCTCTAGCGCGCCGGGCCGCTGCGCCATGCTTTGCACCGCGTAGCCGCTGATCTGGGCCTGCGGAAGCAGGCGCGTAATCTGAGCGCGCATGGCTTGCTCTGCGGCCCGCAGTTCATCGGCGTTGCGCAGGTTCAAGGCCACGCCACCTAAGTCCGACTTGTGCACGATCTGGCTGGAGATCACCTTCAGCACCATGGGGTAGCCGATCTCCGCAGCCGCTGCCAGCGCGCCCTCGATGGAGCTGACCTGGCGTGTTGTGACGGTGGGTATGCCGTAGGCCTGCAGCAGTTGGCTGGTGGCGTCTGCGTCCAGCCAGGTCCGCTTCTCGGCCAGCGCCTGTTGTAGCAGTTCGCGTGCCCGGGCGGTCTGAGCGGTGGATTCTTCAGCGCTGGTGATGGGCAGTTGTTGAAGTGCCGCCTGGTTGCGGGCGAAGTCGACCATCTGCATCCAGGCGGCGACTGTTTGTTCGGGCGTGCTGTAGCTGGGCACATTGGCCTGCGCGCTGCTTAGGCGCGCATGCGCCACCGCGCCGCCGCCCAGCCAGCAGGCCAGCACGGGTTTAGGCGAATCGGTCAACAGCGGCAAACAGGCTTGCGCAATCGCGTCGGCCGGTACCACCGCCGTCGGGGCGTGCATGAAGAGCACGGCGTCCACTTCGCGTGCCGCCAGTAACACCTCCAAGGCCTGCCGGTAGCGCGCCACCGGCGCGTCGCCGATGATGTCCACCGGGTTGGCGTGCGGCCAGTTGGGCGGGAGGCAAGCGTTCAAGGCCTGCAGCGTGTCGGCCTCCAACGTGGCCAGACTCCCGCCAGCGAGCTGTAGCGCGTCGGCAGCCAGCACGCCTGCCCCGCCGCCGTTGGTCAGTATGGCCAGCCGCTCGCCATGGAAAGGGCGCGCGTGAGACAGGGTTTCGGCGGCATCAAACAAGGCCTCCAGCGTATCGACGCGCAGCATCCCAGCCCGGCGGAAGGCCGCGTCCAACACCACGTCGGAGCCCGCCAGCGCGCCGGTGTGCGAGGCGGCAGCGCGTGCGCCGGATGGGGCGCGTCCGGCTTTGACCACGATGACCGGCTTGTTACGCGCCGCTTGGCGGGCTGCTGACATGAACTTGCGCGCTGAACTGATGGACTCGGCGTACATCAGGATGGCGCGGGTGGATGCGTCACAGGCCAGGTAGTCCAGCACGTCGCCGAAGTCCACATCGGCGCTGTCGCCCAGCGACACAAAGTGGGAAAAGCCGATATTGCGGCTGTTGGCCCAGTCCAGCATGGCCGTGGCCAACGCGCCCGATTGGGTCACAAAGGCCAGCTTGCCCGGCAACGCATTGCCCGGCGCAAAGCTGGCGTTCAGGCCAATGCCCGGAATCATCAACCCGATGCAGTTCGGCCCCAGCACCCGCAGCAGGTAGGGGCGGGCCGCGTCCAGCATGGCCTGCTGCAGTGTGCGCAGGCCGTCCGGCGCGCTGGCGTGCAGACCCGCGCTGATGACGATGGCGCAGCGCGTGCCCTTGGCCCCCAACGCCGCAATCAAGGTGGGCACTGTCGCCGCTGGCGTGCAAATCACGGCCAGGTCCGGCACACCGGGCAGCGAGGCTACATCCGGCCAGACCAGCTGCCCGCCGATGCGGGGGCGCTTGGGGTTGACCATCCAAATCGGCCCTTTGAAGCCCGCGCCCTGGAGGTTGCGCAGGATCACGGTGCCCAAGCTGTCGGGCTGGTCTGATGCGCCGATCAAGGCGATGGAGGACGGTTGAAAAAGCGACTCAAGGTGGCGGATGCTCATAGGGTGCTGGATGATGCGTTGGCACACGATGTGAAGTGCATGGTCATTGTCATCAGCGGGCAGAAGTGGCCTTTGATGCATATCAAGAACACGCCGGTATTGACTTACATCAGCAACGCCTGCACAGGTCTGTGCCCTACTGCCCGGTGGATCGGTCTGAAGCCATCAGGCCCCCGCGACCAGAAAGTGAACCCCGATGCAGTCCGACCACGCCACAGCCCATATGACCGGGGCTTTGCCACCGCAAACCATCAGCGCGGATGTCTTGCAAGAGAAGTACCTCAAAGCCGGGGAAACCAGTGTGCAGGATGTGTACCGCCGCGTCGCCCGCGCCCTGGCGTCGGTGGAAGCGCCGGACGTGCAGGCGCAGTTCGAAGCGCTGTTTTTAGCCAATCTGCAAGCCGGTGCGATTGGGGCCGGGCGCATCATGAGCGCGGCGGGGGCGGGCATACAAGCCACGCTGATCAACTGTTTTGTGCAGCCGGTGGGCGACAGCATCCAGGGCGTGGATGACGAGGGCTACCCTGGTATCTACGAAGCCCTGCGCGAGGCTGCCGAGACCATGCGCCGTGGCGGCGGCGTGGGCTACGACTTCTCCCGCATCCGGCCGCGCGGCGCGCAGGTGCGGGGGACTGCGTCGATTGCGTCAGGCCCGTGCAGCTACATCAATGTGTTTGACCAGTCCTGCGCCACCGTGGAGAGCGCGGGTGCGCGGCGCGGGGCGCAGATGGCGGTATTGCGCATGGACCACCCGGACATTCTGGAATTCATCGGCGCCAAGCGCACGCCCGGTCGCTGGAACAATTTCAATGTCTCTGTAGCGGTGAACGATGGCTTTATGGCCGCCTTGCAAGCCGGCCACGAATGGCAACTGGTACACCGTGCGCAACCCTGCGCGCAGCGGATCACCGGGGGCGCATTCCAGCGCAGCGACGGGCTGTGGGTTTACGCCACCATGCCCGCGCAAGACCTGTGGGACGCGGTGATGCGCTCGGCCTATGACTACGCCGAGCCGGGCATTTTGTTCCTGGACACGATTGCGCGCGACAACAATTTGTGCGCCATTGAAGTCATCAGCGCGACCAACCCCTGTGGCGAGCAACCGCTGCCGCCTTACGGTTGTTGCGATCTGGGGCCGGTGATCCTGCCGCAGTTTGTGCGCCATCCTTTTGGTTTTTCGGGAACTGCAGCGTTTGACTTCGAGGGCTTTGAGCAAGCCGTAGCCTTGCAGGTGCGGGCTTTGGACAATGTGCTGGACCTGAGTTTTTGGCCCTTGGTGCAGCAGCGCGAAGAGGCCGCTGCGAAAAGGCGCATTGGCGTGGGCTTTACGGGGCTGGGCAACACCCTGGCCATGCTGTGTTTGCGCTACGACAGCGAGGCGGGCCGCGCTATGGCTGCGCGCATTGCCTGTCACATGCGGGACGCGGCCTATGCCGCATCGGTGGCGCTGGCGATGGAGCGCGGGCCTTTTCCCTTGTTCGATACCGCGCAGTATTTTCAGCCGGGCAACTTTGCCAGCCGCCTGCCGCAGGCCTTGCAGCAGGCGATTGCCAGCTACGGCATACGCAACAGCCACCTGCTGTCCATCGCCCCGACCGGTACCGTGAGCCTGGCGTTTGCGGACAACGCATCCAACGGGATTGAGCCCGCTTTCAGCTGGGTCTACCGCCGCAAGAAGCGTCTGGCCGACGGCAGCACGCAGGACTACGCGGTGGAGGACCACGCCTGGCGCTTGTACCGCCATCTGGGTGGCGACGTGAACGCTTTGCCGGACTATTTTGTGTCTGCGCTGGAGATGGCGGCGCAGGACCATCTGGCGATGATGCAGGCGGTGCAGCCCTTTGTGGACACGGCGATTTCCAAGACGGTGAATGTGGCGGTTGACTACCCGTTTGCCCAATTCCGCGATCTGTATCTGCAGGCCTGGCAGGCTGGGCTCAAAGGCCTGGCCACCTACCGGCTCAACAGCATCTTGGGCGCGGTGCTGGATGTGCCGCCAACGCCTGCTGCCGGCCTGGAGGCTGCGGCGCTGTCGCCTGATCCGATGCGCAGCGTGATCGAGAGCCGCCCGCGCGGGGCTTTGTCGGCAGTGGCCGAGAAGATCGAATACTGGACGCAGGAAGGCCGCAAGACCTTGTACCTGGTCGTGTCCTTTCTGCCGGTGGAGGCAAGCGGCGGGCAGGGCAGCGTAGACCGGGCGATTGAGTTTTTCATGCCGGTGGGCCAGGACGGTGAGTCGCAGCAATGGGTAACCGCCAGCATGCGGCTGCTGTCGCTGGCGGCGCGGGGCGGGTTTTTGCAGCGCGCTTTGGGCGATATGCGCAAAGTGGCCTGGGACAGGGGGCCGGTGCGGCTGGGCAGCTTCACCCGCCATGATGGCGCGCAACTTCCGCTGTGGCATGACTCGGAAGTGGCGGCACTGGCCTACGCGATTGAAAACATCATCGCCCAGCGCCAGAGCCAGGCGGCGGCCCCCGCGCCCCCGCATGGCGATGCCGTATCGACACAAGCCGGACTGCCGCCCATGGGCGGGCGCAAATGCCAGGAGTGCGGCGCGCGTGCGGTGATCCGCAAGGATGGTTGCGAACACTGCAGCGCCTGCGGCTGGCTGGGGCACTGTGGTTGAATGGCTTTTGACCTGGGTCAAGCGCGTTGCGGGCGCGGCGTGCGAAGCTGGGGCTTCTGGAGTTTTTTATGCGCAAGTACGCTTTTTTCCACACCGCACTATCGGCGCTATTGGCGCTGTTGGCCTTGGCCACATCGGTTCACGCCGAGAACTTCCCCACGATTTCGCCGCAAAAATTGCCCGAGCCCCTGCAGGCCCAGTGGGCCCGTGACCGCCCGGAACTGGGGCGCTACGGGCATTGCGCAGCCGCTTTTGACAGCCAAATTGACGGCGCAAAAATGGTCTGGAGCTGCGCGATTTATGTGCGCCTTTCCGCGCAGGGCGAGCGCCTGGCGATGAAGCTGTGCGGCGAGCGTGCTGCGCTGCTGAAAGTGAAATCGCCGTGCATGCTGGTAGTGGAGCCTTGAAGCCCGCTGTGTCGCGGGCTACCGGGTGACGCTCGGGTCGATTCCGGGCTGGGTTTACCGGTGGCTGGGGGCACTTGCCGCAGTCGCATGGATGGCGTATGCCGCGCAGGCTTGGTGGCGCGGCCCTGTGGTCGAACTCGAATCCCTCATGCGCCGTGACCTGGTGCAAACCGTGGTCGGCAGTGGCCGCGTCGAGAGCCCCAACCGGGTGGACATTGCCAGCCAGATCACCGCCACGGTTTCTCGCGTGCCCGTCCAAGAGGGCATGGCGGTGCGGGCGGGTGATGTGCTGATTGCGCTATCCGATGCGGACCTGCAAGCTGCAGCGCGCCAGGGTGAACTGGCCGTGGTGCAGTCGCGCGCGCGCATGCGCCAGTTACGGGATGTGCAGTCGCCGCTGGCAGCGCAAGCCCTGCGCCAGGCGGACGCGCAGCTCGGCAGCGCGCAGGCCGGTTTGCGCCGCAGCCAAGCGCTGGTGCAACAAGGTTTTATCGGACAAGCCGCTTTAGACGATGCCTTGAAGGCCGTAGAGCTGGCCGATGCGCAGCGGGCCACCGCGCGTTTGCAGTTGGACAGCACGCGCGCGGCGGGCAGCGACTTTGCGTTGGCGGCCGGTGCCGTTTTGGAGTCCCAGGCCGCCGCTGG
>CANIRI010000075.1 GCA_947469815.1 Comamonadaceae bacterium
CGAGCAAATGCGCGAGCAGGTACAAAACATTGAATAAGGCATGGCCTTGAGGAGCCCCAGCATGGACTACCCGGGAAATTTATTCGTCGTCGCCGCCCCCAGCGGAGCCGGCAAGTCCAGCCTGGTGCGCGCGCTCCAAGAGCTCGACGCACAAGTCCACCCCTCGGTATCGCACACCACACGCGCCCCGCGCGGCCAGGAAAAAGACGGACGGGAATACTTCTTTGTGTCCGATGCGGAATTCGACACCATGGTCCAGGCCGATGCCTTCGTGGAGTGGGCGCATGTGCACCAGCACCGCTACGGCACGTCCAAAGCCGCCATCGCCCAGCGCATGCAGCAGGGCCAGGATGTGGTGCTGGAAATTGACTACCAAGGTGCCACGCAAATCAAAAAGACCTTTGCCAACGCGGTCAGCATTTTCATTTTGCCCCCGAGCTGGGAAGAGCTGCGCGCGCGTCTAGAACGGCGCGGCGAGGACGCCGCCCAAACCATCGAGGTTCGCATGCAGAACGCGGCTAGGGAGGTGGCGCACGTTCAAGAATTTGACTTCGTTATACTCAACGAGTTATTTGACGGCGCATTATTCGATCTGAAATCTATAGTGCACGCGCAGAGACTGCGGTTTGAAGCCCAACGGCGCGCCAAAGCGACGACCTTCTCGGCACTCAACATCCCCTGACGAAAGAACCCCATGGCCCGTATCACTGTCGAAGATTGCCTCGAGCACATCCCCAACCGCTTCCAGCTGGTGCTTGCCGCCACTTACCGTGCGCGCATGCTCAGCCAGGGCCATACGCCCAAGATTGAGAGCAAAAACAAACCGGCGGTCACCGCGCTGCGCGAAATCGCGGCAGGAAAAATCGGCATTGAAATGCTGAAAAAAGTACCCCTCTGAGGTCTTCAGACCCCAGCCCAAGCACCGTTCGCGGTGCTTTTTTTTCGCCTGTTGGCCGCCCAGCGTCGGCGCGGCCATTCACGCTACAGTAGACGCATGGGCAAACCGAACTCTCCCGACCAGCTTGCCAGCGCCGCCACGAACGCGGTCGCGGCGAGTTTCAGCGGGCTGATGTCGGCACTCAGCTACCTGTCTGCTGCGGATCTGGAGCAGGTGCGTCTGGCTTACCGTTTTGCCGATGAGGTGCACCTGGGCCAATTGCGCAAGGACGGTACCCCCTACATCACCCACCCGATTGCGGTCGCCACCCAATGCGCTGATTGGAACCTCGACGCCCAGGCCTTGATGGCGGCGCTGCTGCACGACGCCATGGAAGACTGTGGCATCAGCAAGTCCGAGTTGATCGAGCGCTTCGGCTCGCCGGTGGCTGAACTGGTGGATGGATTGACCAAGCTGGACCGGCTGCAATTCAACAGCCGCGAGGAAACCCAGGCCGAATCGTTCCGCAAAATGCTGCTGGCCATGGCGCGCGACGTGCGCGTGATCCTGATCAAACTGGCCGACCGCTCCCACAATATGCGCACCATGGCGGAGATGCCGCGCTCCAAGTGGAAACGCATCGCGCAAGAAACGCTGGACATATACGCGCCGATCGCCCACCGGCTGGGCCTGAACCGAACCTACCGCGAGCTGGAAGAACTGTGCTTCCGCTACCTGCTACCCTGGCGGCATGCGGTCATCAGCAAAGCCGTTACCCGTGCGCGCAGCCGCCGCCGTGATCTGGTGCACAAAGTGCAAAGCGAAGTTGAAGCCGTTTTCCAGCGCGCCGGCATGAAGGTACGCATCGCCGGGCGCGAAAAATCGCTCTACTCCATCTACCGCAAGATGGATAACAAACACCTGAGCTTTGCGCAGGTGACCGATATTTACGGCTTTCGGGTCATCGTGGAAGACACCGTGGCCTGCTACACCGCTTTGGGTTTGCTGCACCAGTTGTTCAAGCCGGTGCCGGGCAAGTTCAAAGACTACATTGCCATTCCCAAAGTCAACGGTTACCAGTCGCTGCACACCACCCTGGTGGGGCCGTCGAGCCTGAATGTGGAGTTCCAGTTCCGCACCGACGCGATGCACCTGGTGGCCGAATCCGGTGTGGCCGCGCACTGGCTCTACAAATCCAGCAACCCCCAACCCGGCGCGAACGAACGCCTGGGAACGCAGTGGCTGCAGTCACTCTTAGACATCCAGGACGAAACCCGCGACGCCGCCGAGTTTTGGGACCATGTCAAAGGCGATTTGTTTCCCGACGCGGTCTACGTCTTCACGCCCAAGGGCCAAATTCTGGCGCTGCCGCGCGGCGCGACGGTGGTGGATTTCGCTTACGCCATCCACAGCCGGGTGGGCGAGCGGGTGGTGTCCGCGCGCATCAACCAAGAAGCCAAGCCCCTGCGCACCGAACTCAAAAACGGTGACGTGGTGGAAGTCGGGACCGAGCCCACCGCCCAGCCGGACCCGGCCTGGCTGGGTTTTGTGCGCACCGGGCGGGCGCGCTCCAAAATCCGCCAGCACCTGAAAACGCTGGGGCAATCCGAATCGCAAGCCCTGGGCGAACAGCTGCTGACTCAGGCGCTGCGCAGCGAAGGTTTCGAAGCGCTGCCTGCGGCGAAAGAAAACCGGCAGCTCTGGGACAAGCTGCTGCGCTTCTCGGGCAACAAATCGCGCGCCGAGTTGCTCACCGATATCGGCATTGGCAAGCGTCTGGCCACCATGGTGGCCAAACGCTTTGTTCCGCTGCTGGTGGAGTCGGGGCAGCGGCCCGACGCGGTCTTGCTCAGTTTGGAGCGTTTCGGTCCGGGCAGCGGCGGTGCCTTGGGCATGATCACGCTGGACGGCAGCGAAAACGCTTCGGTGCAGTTCGCCACCTGCTGCCGCCCGGTTCCGGGGGACACAATCAAAGGCTATATGGGACGTGGCGAAGGGCTGATCATCCACACCAAGGATTGCGCCGTCAGCCGCAAACTGGAACAGAAAGATGGTGAACGCTTCAGCGAAGTCGAATGGGGGGATGAGCCGGTCCGCCATTTCGAGATCGGTCTGGGCCTGACGGTGAAAAACGTCAGCGGCGTGTTGGGCAAAGTGGCGGCGGCGCTGACTGCGGCCGGTGCCGACATCGTGCACATCGACATGGGCGAAAACAGTGCCCAGGATGCCAAAGACATGCGCCTGGTCGTTGCGGTTCGCGACACCGCACATTGGGACGCGGTGCTGCGCAGCCTGCGCCGCGCGCCGTGGATGATGCACGCCCGCCGCCTGGGCCACGCCGACGTCTAAGCAGCGGGCTGCGGCGACGCGGGGTAGCGCACCTCCAGGACCTCAATCACAACCGGGCCCTGCGGCGTTATCAAGGTGAGTTCGTCCCCCTCGCGGGCTTTCAGTAAGGTGCGCGCAATGGGCGAGACCCAGCTGACTTCACCCTGGGCCGAATCGGCCTCATCAATGCCCACGATACGCACGCTGCGCGCCAGCCCCGCCGCATCGGCATAGGTCACCGTGGCACCAAAAAACACCTGGTCGCTGCCATGGTGCACGCTGGGTTCGGTGATCTCGGCAATTTCCATGCGTTTGGTCAGAAAGCGGATGCGCCGGTCAATTTCGCGCAAGCGCTTCTTGCCATACAGGTAGTCGCCGTTTTCCGAGCGGTCGCCATTGCTGGCCGCCCAGTGGACCACGTCGACCACTTGGGGGCGCTCGTTGTCGATCAAATCCAGCAGCTCCCGGCGCAAGGCGGCGTAGCCTGCGGGGGTGATGTAGTTTTTGCCCCCGGCCGGCAAGGCTGCCAGCGGCAGGTCCTCGTCCTCATCGGCCTCGCTCTCTTTGGTAAACGCTTTGCTCATGGGCAGGACCGGGGTTTCATAGAATGAACCATTCTATAAACGACTGCATGTTCAGCTTCTTCAAGAAATCCACGCCCGCAGCGCCCACCCCCGGTGCCGTGACACCGGACCCGGCCGCGCCACCCCCCGCAGCCCGCCAAGGCTGGCTGAGCCGCCTGAAGGCCGGCCTGGGCAAAACCGCCTCCGGCATTGCCTCCGTCTTTGGCGGCAGCCGCATCGACGAGGCCTTGTTTGAAGACCTGGAGAACGCCCTGCTCATGGCCGATACCGGTGTCTCGGCCACGGCGTATTTGATTGCGCAGCTGCGCCAGCGGGCCAAGTCCGCCCAGGCACAAACCCCCACCGAGCTGCGCGCCCTGCTGACCACGGTGCTGACCGAGCTGCTGCTGCCCTTGGAAAAAACCCTGCCCATCGGCCCGGCCCAACCCACGGTGGTGATGGTCACCGGGGTCAATGGTGCGGGCAAAACCACGTCGATTGGCAAACTGACCGCGCATCTGGCGGGCAACGGGGCCAGCGTGCTGCTGGCGGCTGCGGACACCTTCCGCGCCGCAGCGCGCGAACAGCTCGCAGTCTGGGCGGACCGCAACACGGTGGACATCGTGACCCAGGCCGGGGGCGACCCGGCCGCCGTGAGCTTTGATGCGGTGACTGCGGGCAAGGCGCGCGGCAAAGACGTGGTGCTGATCGACACCGCCGGGCGCTTGCCCACCCAGCTGCACCTGATGGAGGAACTGCGCAAGATGAAACGCGTGGTGCAAAAAGCCGGCGATGCGGCTGGCCTGGGCACCTGCCCGCACGAGGTGCTGCTGGTAATTGACGGCAACACCGGCCAGAACGCGCTGGCCCAGGTCCGCGCCTTTGACGACGCCTTGGGCCTCACGGGGCTGATCGTCACCAAACTGGACGGCACGGCCAAAGGCGGTGTGATCGCGGCGATTGCGCGGGAGCGCCCGGTGCCGATTTATTTCATCGGCGTGGGCGAAAAACTCGAAGAGCTGGAGACTTTCCGCGCCCACGAGTTCGCCCAGGCACTGCTGCAATAAGCAGGGCCACCCGGAACGCCGATGCAAACACGCCCCGCGCCTTTAGACAGCCTGTCGACTACCGGCCGGCCCCAGGAAATCGTGCTGGTCGGAGCCAGCCTGGCGCATCTGGAATTCATGGCCCAGCTACGGGCCAAGCCGATGACCCAAGCGCGCGTCACCCTGGTCAGCTCCGATACGCAGATGCTGCCCGATAACCGGCTCGCCGACATCCTGAGCGGTGATGCGGAACTGGCGGCCTGCCATATCGGACTCCGGGACCTCGCACTGGCTTGCGGCGTCGGCTGGGAGCATGACAAGGTGACGCGTTTGGATCTGTCGTCGCAGCGGATCACGCTGGCGGGCGGGCGTAGCTTGCGCTTTGATTGGCTCTCCTTGAGCCCACGCTGTTGGGATGACCGCAAACCCTTGAATACCCAGATGACCGGCGCCTTAGCCCATGGTCTGTTCACCCAACCTCTGGAACACTTTTTGGCCTTGTGGCCCAGGGTGATGGACTTGAACCCGCGCGGCAATCTGCGCATCACTGTGCTTGCAGGCGGAGAGGCGGGGGCCGAAATCGCCTTCGCCATCAAACACCGCTTACCCCAGGCTTCCATGACATGGGTGACAGGTGGCGCAACAACAGAAGAACAAGGCCCACAAAACGGCGGGCTCGAAGCGGCGCTCAAAGCGGCCGACATCACGGTGTTGCACGACCATGCGGTGGGCATCAGCCACGGCAGTGTGCGCCTGGCTTGCGGCGCCAGCCTGGTCTGCGATGTGCCTATCGTGGCCGACAGGCTGGGCCCGCCACAGTGGCTGCGCGAAAGCGGCCTCCTTCCCCCGTTGGAGGCTGATCACGCTGGGCCCGAGAGCCCACCCGCAGTAGACACCTGGTCGCGCTGCACCGGACACCCGCAGGTCTTTCTGGCAGCCGAGGCGGACAACGCGCTGGGGCATAACCTGGCAGCCAGCGTGCACGGAACTGCGCTGCGCGCCGCATCTTCACCGCGTGGCAACTACTGGCGTGGGCTTTTTCACAACCCGGGCGTCCTCTTGCAATGGGAGCCCATGCCGCTGCGCAGCGCGCTGCTGCGCTGGGCCAAAGCGGCGCACGACCACAGGCTGTTGGGCCGCTACCAAACCGGCCAGGCCCGGCCAAGGGTCGCTGCGGCCGTCGAAGCAACAAGGCCGGACGAAGCGCCCCCAGCCGAACACAGAGGGTAGCCCCACGATGCGCTCTGCCAAGCAGGCCACACACTACCGTCTCGCCGCACTGGTTCTCTTGCTGACCGGACTCCACGCCCTGGCCTGGGCGTGGAGCCCCTTCAGCGGTACCAAATCTGAATTTGAGGAAGTGCCGCTGACATCCGCTGAATGGTCGCAGGTCCAGGTGAAGGCGGGATGGGCCACCGGCTATCCGGACGACTTGCTATTTGAAGTCGCCAGCCAGTTGCCCGGGCCCATGGCCTGCCACGGTGTCAATGTCCAGTTGACCAGCGGTAAGAAAATTGACAAGGGTTTCAACCCGCGTTTGTACGTGCCCTCGGGCAGCATCAAGCAAGTCGGCGTGCACGGCGTCACCAAAGGCCAGATGAAAGACTTCACCCTGGCCTGCGGCTGCTGGAAAAAACCCGCAGACACCCGCTGCGGCAACCCCGCGCGGCCCTGAGTTCACGGTATCCGGAGCCACCTATGCAAGCCATCCCGCTAATCCCCCATTTGTACGCAGACTTCGCCACACAGGCCCAGATCGACCAGCAATACAACGCCTCGCTGGGTCTGCCAGATGCCACTGCGCCGGCCCGCCACAACGCCGAGGTCAGCGCGCAAGCCCGCAGCCGTCTGCCCCAGCACCTGGATATCCCGTTTGGTCCCACGCGGGCTGAGACGCTGGATGTTTTTCCGGCCACACCAACCGGCCCTGGCGGCGCGCCGGTATTTGTTTTCATCCATGGCGGCTACTGGCGGGCGCTGTCAAGCAAAGACTTCAGCGGCGTGGCGCTGGGCTTGCATGCGCGCGGCATCACCACGGTGGTGCTGAATTACGCCCTGTGCCCGTTTGTCACCATCGACGAGATCGTGCGCCAGGTACGCAGTGCGGTGGCCTGGACGGTGCGGCACATTGCCGAATTCGGCGGTGACCCGGCGCGTATTGGCGTAGGCGGCCACTCGGCCGGCGGGCACCTGACCGCGATGTGCATGCAAACCGAATGGGCGCGGGACTACGGACTGGCGCAAGACCCCATCAAGGCCGCCCTGATGATCAGCGGCATTTACGACATCGCGCCGCTGCGCTACAGCTATTTACAGCCGATGATCCAGCTCGATGAGGGCTGCATCCGCCGCAACTCCCCGGCTTTCAGTGCGCGCACCTGCGCGGCACCGGCTTGGATCACCTGGGGCGGCAACGAGACATCCGAATTCGCCCGCCAAAGCGCCGTGATGCACGCCGCATGGGGCGCGCAAGGCAATACCAGCACCTTGCGCCCGATTGACGGCGCAGACCACTTCAGCGTCATCCACGGCTTCGAGTCACCCGACAGCGCGCTGTGCAACTGGCTAGCGGAGGCCTTGTAAGTCTGCCAAACCGGCCGTGGCAAAATCGGCCGTCCCAAGGAGCGCTGCAGTTCACGCACAGTGAGCCAGGCTTGGGGAACTTGGCGCACGCCAAGCCTGTCAACCGCGCTCACCCACGCACTGTGCGGTGAGCCTGTATCTCCCCTGTGTCGTGGTCAACCTGATCTGTGGAGTGACCCATGTTGAGCGCCTCTGAGAACCGTTTTTCGCACCTGCTGGCAACCCGACCCTGGCTCCTGGCCGATGGTGCCACCGGAAGTAATTTATTCGACGTGGGCCTGGTCTCGGGCGACGCGCCCGAGCTGTGGAACACCGAGCACCCCGATCGCATCGCCGCCTTGCACCAAAGTTTTGTGGACGCGGGCGCGGACATCCTGCTGACCAACAGCTTTGGCGGCACCGTGTACCGCCTCAAACTGCACAACGCACAAGGCCGCATGGCCGAGCTCAATACCCTGGCTGCGCAAATTGCCCGCCGCGTGGCCGACGCCAGCGGACGCACCGTGGCGGTAGCAGGAAGCATGGGCCCCACCGGCGAAATCATGGAGCCCATCGGCCCCCTCACATTTGATGATGCCAAGGCCGCATTTGCCGAACAGGCGCTGGCGCTCAAAGCTGGTGGCGCGGATGTGCTGTGGATCGAGACCATGTCCTCGCGCGAAGAAGTCGAGGCTGCGGTGGCCGGTGCGGCGGTGGCTGAACTGCCCATCGTCTGTACCCTGAGCTTCGATACCAATGGCCGCACCATGATGGGCATCTCGCCCAGCGATTTCTCCAGCATTGAGCAATCGCTCACGCCCCGCCTGGCCGCCTGCGGCACCAATTGCGGCGTGGGTGCTTCCGAAGTCGTGGCCTGCATCCATAACCTGGCTGAAGCCATGGGCCCGGACGTGGTGCTGGTGGCCAAAGGCAATTGCGGTATTCCGCAATATGTCGATGGCGCGATTTGCTACAACGGCACGCCCGAGATCATGGCCTTGTACGCCCGCATGGCGCTGGACGCGGGTGCCCGCATCATCGGCGGCTGCTGCGGCACCTCGGCCAAGCATTTGCGCGCCATGCGCGACGCGCTGGAGTCGCACACCAAGAGCCACAGCCCCACGATGGAAGACATCACCGGCCAGCTCGGTGAAATCTCCACCGGCGCGCGCGCCCAATGGGGCGGCGAGCAAAGCCGTGCTGCAGGCGCTGCGGCGGGGGCCAACTTGTCGCGCGGGCGCGGCGCACGCGCACGGCGCGGCACCGACGCCTGATGGCGGGCGGCTCCACCTCCCGTGGCCTGCTGCTGGTAGCCGGGGCTACGCTGTTCTGGAGCCTGAGCGGGGTGTTCGTGCGCTGGCTGCCCGGCATTGACCCCTGGTCCTTCAACGCTTTTCGCGGCTTGGGTCTGGCGCTGTCGATGGCGCTGTGGATTGCCCTGCGTTATGGCAGCGGCACGCTGGCCATGGTGCGGCGCAGCCCGCCAAACGCTTTGATGCTGTCCGCTGGATTTTTCTCGCTGGGTTCCTCGCTCTACATTTTTTCTCTGGGCCACGGCAGCGTAGCCGCTATCTCTTGCCTCACCACCACTTCGGGGCTGTTTGCGGCCCTGATCG
>CANIRI010000076.1 GCA_947469815.1 Comamonadaceae bacterium
CCTGCAAGCAGAAGGTGTTCCGGTTGACGCCTACTGGGCCGATGACGCTTGCATCAACGAACACGAGGCCGCGAATGCCCAAACCCAGGCCGGAGCCATTGCGCAGGCCCGCGCTGAGAGCGGTTGGGCAGGGCTGTACCTGGGTGGTACCTGTTTCAAGAAGCAGCGCGAAGTTGCACCTGCGCACTACGCCACTTCGGCACGCATCGCCACCGGCTTCATGGACGCGGTCTGCACCTCCGGCGTGGCGACCGGGCATGCGGCTGACGCAGGAAAAATTCAGACGTTCCGCGCCGCGATCGGCGACGCGCCGCTGGCACTGGCCTCCGGCATCACACCGGACAACGCGCTGAGCTATGCCGCCGATGTGGACTGCTTCATGGTCGCCACCGGCATCAACCCGCCGGGCGATTTCTACAACATTGACCCGCAACGCCTGCAACAACTTTTGACCATCACCCGCACTTTTGGAGCCACCCCATGACCACACGCAACAGCCCCCGTGACGACCGCTGGTACCTTGCCATCATGTCGCCCAATACCAAGGGCGACAAGTTCGCGTGGCTGGACCCGACCTCGATCTATATCAACGGCGAGGCCTTTCATGATTTGCTGGACGATTTGGTGGCCGACCTTGATGGTCTGACCGTGGATGTGGTGGCCGGGCTGGACGCCATGGGCTTTGTGCTCGCCTCGGCCTTGGCAACGCGACTCGGTGTGGGCTTCTTGCCGGTGCGCAAGGCCGGCAAGTTGTGCGTGGCGACCGATAAGGTCTCATTCAGCAATTACTCCGGCCGCACCCAGGACATGGAAATGCGGCAACCGGCTTTTGCGCCAGGCACCAAAGTGCTGGTAGTGGACCAATGGGTGGAGACCGGTGGGACTATGGGTGCCGCCATCGACCTGGTGCGCCGCCAAGGCGGCATCGTGGCCGGATTGGCGGCGATTGCCATCGAAGAAAACCCGGTCACCGACGCCTACCGGCGTGAGTTCCGCTGCGTCAGCGGCGTGGTCCAAGGTTCGCGCTGGCAGGCCGAATGCAATAGCCAGCGCCTGAGCAGCTTTGACAGCTACCGGGCCGAAGCCACCTTTCCGCGTATCCGTTAAGCAGGTCGGGGGCCATCAGGTCGGATTCACGCGGATCTGCATACCGGCGGCGCGCAGTCGCCGCACCAGCACGTCACCAAACGCGCTGGCCGGCGTCAGCACCCCGCCCATGGCGGCACCGCCGGGTAGCTCATCGAGGTTGAGCACCAGCGCCAGGGCCGATTCACACACCATCTTGGTCGTGCCCCGGTTGCCCGGGTCGCCCCGGTCGGAGATATGGCCGCGCACCACCTTGCCGTTGGCGGAGCGCGCAAACCATTCGCAATCGAAGCCGCCGCTGTTCATGGCCTCTTCCGATGGACCCGTACCCGGCGCGGGCGCGTAGCTTCGGATCAGATGGCGCAAAAGCGTCCAATTCAAAGCGGCCTGGGTGACCATTTCGGCAAAGCTCAAGCTGCCCGCAGCCAAAGCGCCGCCCAGGCCCGCGCCGGTCTGCAGGTATTCGCGGTACGCGAAGTCCGGGCTGAATCCCTGCAAGGCGGCACTGCGGCGCACCACCCGCGAGTTAATCGGGCCCATGTAAAACGGCGCCAGCCAATGACCCAGGTCATCGTCCCATCGTGGCGAGGAGGGATCCGCATGCTGAGGGCCATTGAAGGGCCGCATGCCCGGCGGGTTGAGTAAAAACGGATCGGTCAGCATGCGGGACTCGCCGCTCTCAAAGAGCTGGAACATCGATTCCAGCGTGCCGCCATTGAAACCGCCGCGCACCTGGTAGGCTGCTTTCACGCGGTGGGCCGGTTCGTTGTACCGTTGCATCAGGGTGTTGTGCGCCAAAAAAGCCGCGAGGTCGGACGGCACCGAGTCAAAGCCGCACATGGGCACGATGCGGATGCCTTCATCGGCCGCATGCGCATGGTGGCGGGCGATCAGGTCACGCACCCAGGGCGTCTCACCGCTGATATCCACATAGTGCGTGTGCTGGCGCACGCAGGCGGCTACCAGTTCATTACCCAAGACCGCAAAAGGCCCTGCGGTACTGAGCAAGACATCGGTGCAGGACGCCACCGTGTCCAACGACGCGGTATCTCTGGAATTGGCCAGCACGATGTCAGGAACCTGGCCACTGCAACGCGCCTGCACCGCCTCCAACCGACCCCGGTTGCGGCCGGCAATCGCCCAGGGTCGGCCGACCATGTCGGCGTGCTGTGCCAGGTACTGCGCCGCCTGGCGCCCTACAAAACCACTGGCACCGAACAAGACCAATGCGTAAGGACGGGGCGGTGGTGCATTCGCCTGGTCGTCTGCTGCAGCCTCGTCGGCAACTCCCTCGCCCGGCACGGCTTCGGCATCCGGCGGCAGCAAGGGCTCTTGCCCAGCCAAGGGATCAGAGAGGGAATCAGGTGTTTGTGCCATACCTGTGCCGCTCAACGCTCCATCGCCCCATAAACCAGATTGCGCCAAAGCTGCCGGTAGTGCTCGCGCTGCAAGGAGGCCTGGCTCATCAAAATCGCCACCAGCTCTTGCTGCGGATCCACCCAGAACGTGGTGCCGCAAACGCCACCCCAGGAATACATACCCGGCGAGCCCGGCAGGTCCTCCAGGCCTTCGGCCATGCGCACCGCAAACCCCAGGCCAAAGCCGATACCCGGGGTGAGCATCTGACCGCCGAATTGGCTGATGTTCTGCGGGATGCTGCCCACATGGTCGTGCGTCATCATGCGCACCGTGTGCGGGCTAGCAATGCGCTGCCCGCCCCATTCGCCGCCGTTCAGCAGGCATTGCAAAAACCGCGCGTAGTCCATAGCGGTCGACATCAAACCCGAGCCGCCTCCGTCCATGGGCGGCGGTTTGCGCGGGTCCAACAGCGGCATGGGCAGCAAGGGGATGTCGGCAGCCAGCGGTTCGGCCAGCCGGTGCTGTTTTTCGGGCGGCGTCCAAAAGCCCGTATCCACCATGCCCAAGGGGCCGCAGATGGACTGTTCCAGGAACACGCCCAGACGCTGGCCGGTGACCGCCTCGATCACTGCGCCCAGCACATCGGTGGCGTGGCTGTATTCCCAGGTGGAGCCGGGCTGAAAGGCCAGGGGCAGGCCAGTCAGCGCACCGATGAAGCCGTCGGTATCGAAGGTGCCGCCGCGTAAACGGGCCTTGACGTACATGCGCTGCATGGGGCCATCGTCCAAAAAGGCGTAGGTGAGTCCGGCGGTGTGGCGCAACAAATCGTGGATCGTGGGTTGTTGGCGCATGGGGTGCAGCGTCATGCGGTCGCCGTCAAACTGCGCCACCTGCAGCTGCGCAAAGGCCGGCAGATATTTACGCACTGGATCGCTCAACATCAACTGCCCGCGCTCCGCCAACTGCAACACCGCCAAGGAGGTGATGGGCTTGGTCATGGAGTAGATGCGGAAGATCGCATCCAGCGCCATGGGCGCGCCCGACTGCGGATCCTGCAAACCGAGCGCCTTGTGCACAACCAGGCCACCATGGCGGGCGACCACAAGCACCACACCGGGAATGCGGCCAAGCTCAATTTCGTGCTGTAGATGCTGCACCGCTGCGCCCATGCGGGCAGGGTTGAAACCGGCGTGCGCAGCGTCGAGCGGCGACAGCATCCGGGCGGCGGCATTGCGTGGGTGCATAAGGCGACTAATGTATGGGCCTACTTTCCGACCGGTCATTTGTGCGGCGGGGGTAGCTACAATGGAATCGTCCGAGCTTACCGCCAACTTTGGGGTCGTGCGGGCATCGTTTAGTTTTCTCCACAGGTCGGCTTTTCGAGCCGCATCAAAAACACCATAGAGGAATACGTATATGCCATTTCAAAAACTGAAGTTTGCAGCCGTGGCTGCAGCGGTCATCGGCGCTGTTGTCGCAATGCCTGCCCAGGCCGGCAAAACCTTGGATGCCATCAAAGCCCGCGGACAAATCATTTGCGGTGTGCACACCGGTCTGCCCGGCTTCAGTGCCGCCGACTCCAATGGTAAGTGGGTCGGTTTGGATGTGGACATTTGCCGCGCCGTAGCCGCCGCAACCCTGGGTGATGCTGGAAAAGTCAAATATGTACCCCTGACAGCCCAGGCGCGTTTCACTGCGCTGCAGTCCGGCGAAATCGACATGTTGTCACGCAACACCACATTCACCTTGACGCGTGATGCGTCCTTGGGCCTGAGCCAGACCGCCGTGGTCTATTACGACGGACAGGGCTTCATGGTTCCCGTTAAGAGCAAGATCACCAGCGCCAAACAGCTCAAAGGCCAAACCGTCTGCGTGCAGTCCGGCACCACCACCGAGAAAAACCTGACCGACTACTCCAGAGCCAACAACCTGGCCATTAAACCGGTTGTGTTTGAAAAATTGGACGCGGTCGAAGGCGCCTATTTCTCTGGCCGTTGCCTCGCATACACCACCGATGCCTCCGGCCTGGCTGCTGTGCGCAACAAGGTCGCCCCTAAGCCTGACGACCACCTGATTCTTCCCGAGCTGATCTCCAAAGAGCCACTCGGACCGCTGGTTCGCCGGGGTGATGATGAATGGGCTGCTATCGTCAAGTGGACGATTTACGGCTTGCTCGAAGCCGAAGAGAACGGCATCACCCAAGCCAATGTGGACGAACTCAAATCCAGCAGCAAAGACCCCGTGGTCGGCCGCATTTTGGGCTCGACCGAAGACACGGGCAAATTGCTCGGTCTCGATCGCGAATGGATGTTGCATGCCGTCAAAGCCACGGGTAACTACGGCGAAATTTTTGAGCGCAACGTCGGCATGAAATCGGCACTGCAATTGCCGCGCGGTTTGAACAATTTGTGGAATAACGACGGCATCCAGTACGCGCCGCCGATCCGTTAATTTTTAAATCGCAGGGTCTATGCTTGAGGGCAGCGCAACGCAGTTGCGCTGCCCTTATGCTATGCCGGTTAATTCAACAATCATCTATGCCGTAAACGCGCATGTCCGCACCACCCAGCCATCCGCCTAGCAAACGCTGGTCCTGGCGTAGCCAGGCCTTTCGCGCCCTGGTCTACCAGGTGCTGGCCGTTGCTGTGATTGCCCTGTTGGTGTTATTTCTGGCACATAACACCGCGACCAATATGCGCCAGCGCGGCATGCAAAGCGGGTTCGGTTTTCTGCTGGGAACCGCCGGCTTTGATATCGGCGAGAGTCTTTTCACTTTTGATCCGGGTGAATCCTATTTACAGGCCTATCTGGTCGGCGTGACCAACACGCTGCGCGTGGCCGTACTGGGTATCGTGCTGACCACGGTCCTTGGCACCTTGATTGGCGTGGGGCGCTTTTCGCGCAACGCACTGGTGCGCGGGCTGTGCCGTGTGTACGTCGAAGCCTTCCGCAATATTCCCGTCTTGCTGCAACTGCTGATGTGGTACCTGATCTTCACCGAGTTTTTACCCGCTATGGCTGAGGCCTGGGAGGTCGGCCCCTTCTTCTTGAGCAAGGGTGGCTTGAATTTTCCGATTCCCGTGTGGGCCAATGGGCATGTCTGGGCCGCTTGGGGACTGCTGCTGGGTGTGGGCGCGGCTGTGGCTTGGCGCAAACTCGCTTGGAGCAAGTTCATCGCCACGGGTGTGCCACGCAGCATGTTCTGGATGCCGCTGGGTATTTTTCTGGCATGCGGTATTGCAGGCTGGCTGCTGGGTGGCGCGCCAACTGAAACGAATTTTCCCATCCGGGGTGCGTTCGCCGTCGAGAACGGCGGTTCGCTGACGCCCGAGTTTCTGGCGCTGTTAATCGGCTTGACCATGTACACCGCGGCTTTTGTGGCCGAGGTGGTGCGCGGCGGCATCCAAGCCGTACCGCAGGGACAGGCGGAAGCTGCGAGCGCGTTGGGCCTGTCGCAAAGCCATAGCATGCGCCTGGTGATGCTGCCCCAGGCACTGCGGGTCATCATTCCGCCTATCACCAACCAGTACCTCAATCTGACCAAAAACTCCTCACTGGCAGTGGCCATTGGCTACCCGGATGTGGTCTCTATTGCCAACACCTCGATCAACCAGACCGGCCGCGCCGTCGAATGCATTGCGCTGATCATGGTGGTTTACCTCACGACCTCCTTAGTGACATCGGTGCTGATGAACTGGTACAACGCCCGCGCTGAAATCAAAGAGCGCTAACACCAAGCCACCGATGTCGACCTACGCCCCCATCGCTCCACGCCCCGCGCCCACTGCTGCCAGCGGCTGGATCGGCTGGTGCCAAGCCAATCTCTTCCACGACTGGAAGACCAGCCTGGGCACGGTGCTGATCGGCCTGGTTTTTCTGGCGCTGGCACCCAAGTTGTTCAACTGGGCCATCGCGGACGCGGTGCTCAACGGCGGCCATGAGGCCTGCCATGCCGCACACGGCGCATGCTGGGCCGTTGTGAAAGAAAAATTCCGCTTCATGATTTTTGGCCGCTACCCGCAAGAGGAACATTGGCGCGCACTGGTCTGCACCAGCATGCTGCTGGGCCTGATTCTGGCCAGCTGCACCCGGGCTTTTTGGAAACCCTGGCTGCCTATCCTTTGGCTTGGCGTACTGGTGGTGTATTTCGCGCTGATGCGCGGCGGCGTTGCGGGTCTGCGCTATGTGGAAACCGACCTGTGGAGCGGCCTGCCGTTGACCATTTTGCTGGCGTCTTTGTCGATGGTGATGGCATTTCCCATCGCCATGTTGGTTGCGCTGGGCCGGCGTTCGGGCATGCCGGCGATCCGCAGTCTGTGTACCGTTTATGTGGAGCTGATACGCGGCGTGCCACTGATCTCGGTGCTGTTCATGGCCTCGTTCATGTTCCCGCTGCTGATGCCCGAGGGTTTCAACATCGATGTGCTGGTGCGGGTGCTCGCTGGCATCACCCTGTTTACCGCAGCCTATATGGCCGAGGTGATTCGTGGCGGCTTGCAAGCCATTCCCAAAGGCCAAATCGAAGCCGCGGCCACGCTGGGGCTGTCTTACTGGCAAACGCAGCGCAAAATTGTTTTGCCGCAAGCCCTGGCCATGGTGGTGCCTGGGCTGATGAACAACTTTATCTCCACCTTCAAGGACACCTCGCTGGTGGCGATCGTCAGCCTGTATGAGCTCACCGGCGCCATGGGCATGGCCATGAACTCGGACGCCGACTGGCGGGCCTTCCGCATTGAAGGCTATCTGTTCATCGCCTTTATTTACTTTGTGTTTTGCTATTCCATGTCGCGCTACAGCCAGTGGATCGAGTCCCAGGTCAACAAAAGCCGCCAGCGCTGAGGAACCATTCCATGCCATCACCCATCATCGCGTTCGAGAAAGTCAACAAGTGGTACGGCAATAGCTTCCACGTGCTGCGGGACATCGACCTGAGCATCCAGACCGGCGAACGCATCGTGATCTGCGGCCCGTCCGGCTCGGGCAAGTCCACGCTGATCCGCTGCATCAACCGCCTGGAAGAACACCAACAAGGCGTGTTGCGTGTGGATGGCGTGGAGATTGGCGACGACATCAAAGTCATTGACGATGTGCGCAAAAAAGTGGGCATGGTTTTCCAGCAGTTCAACCTGTTTCCCCACCTGACGGTGCTGGAAAACCTGACGCTCTCGCCCATGTGGGTTGGCAAGCTGCCCAAAAAGGAAGCTGACGCACGCGCCATGGAGCAGTTGCAACGCGTGCGCATTGCCGAGCAGGCGCACAAATACCCGCTGCAACTCAGCGGCGGTCAGCAGCAACGCGTGGCGATTGCCCGCGCCCTGTGTCTCACGCCGAAAATCATGCTGTTCGATGAGCCGACCTCGGCGCTAGACCCCGAGATGATCAAGGAAGTTTTGGACGTGATGATCGAGCTGGCCGGCCAAGGCATCACCATGGTCTGCGTCACCCACGAGATGGGTTTTGCCAAAGCCGTGGCCGACCGCGTCATCTTCATGGACGAAGGCCAGATCGTTGAGCAAAACACGCCCGACGCATTTTTCAACAACCCGCAAAACGAGCGCAGCCGCGACTTTCTGTCCAAAATTCTGGGCCACTGATGGCGGACGCTGACAGCGCGGGCCATCCGCGCAGAGACCATCTGGGTCTGCCCGCTGCCGCCCTGCTTTTGAGTTGTTGCGCCTTTTGGGGTTTGCAGCAGGTGCTGGTCAAAGCCACCCTGGAGGAAATGCCTGCCGCGTTCCAGGCCATGCTGCGCTTTGCCGCTTCCACCGCCTGCCTGATGGTGTGGTGCCGTGTGCGCGGTATTGCACTGTTCGACCGCGACGGCAGCCTGTGGCCCGGCCTGCTGGTCGGTGCCCTGTTTGCCGGTGAAATGCTGTGCGTGTTTTTGGGCTTGCAGTACATCCCGGCATCGCGTTTGACGGTGTTCTTGTACGCATCGCCGCTGTGGGCCGCGCTCATCCTGCCCTGGGTGATCCGCTCCGAGCGCCTGCGCGCGCTGCAATGGGTCGGGCTCCTGCTGGCGTTTCTGGCGGTGGCCTACACCCTGCGTGACGGCTTGCTGCGCGGGCAAACCGCCTCCCAGCACTGGGGCGATATCCTGGGCTTAGCCAGCGGCCTGTTCTGGGCCATGACCACGGTGACCATCCGCAGCAGTCGCCTGATGCGCGCCAGCCCTGAGAAGCTGCTTTTCTACCAAGTCGCTTGCACAGCGGTGGCGGGCGGTGCCTTGTCGCTGATGCTGGGTGATGTGTGGGTCAGCAGCTTCAGCCCCTTTGCTATTACCTCGCTGGCACTGCAAGCGGTGGTGGGGGGCTTTGCCAGCTACCTGGTGTGGATGTGGATGCTGGGGCGCTACCCGGCAACCAAGATGGGGGCTTTTGCGCTGTCAACGCCCGTGTTTGCGGTGATTTTCGGCGCACTCTGGCTGGGCGAGACGGTGCACATGGAGCTGGTGGCCGCGCTGGCGGCGGTGATTTTCGGCATCACGCTGGTGAACCGCAAACCCGCTGCTGCCAGCCAGCCGGACGCCACCCCCG
>CANIRI010000077.1 GCA_947469815.1 Comamonadaceae bacterium
GCCAAGGCCACTGCGTAGTAAACAGCCAATGCGCCCATCACCATGAGTTGGCCCCGCAAGTACTGCCCCATCACGCCATTCGCCTCGGCAAAAAAACCGTCCGTTACGGTGCGTAAACGTGGCGGCGTCAGATCGCGCACTTTGTCCAACAAAGAATCCCATTCCATCAGCAGATAAAACAGAACAACCGGCACCAATAACAAATTACCCACAAGGGCCAGGGCCACGCTGCCGCCAATCTTGAGCGAGTCCATCAATAAAGCCATGGACGATTCAAAGTTGGCATTGAAGTAGGTGGTCACAAAGGCCTTGATGCCCGCCTGGTCAACTGAAAAATGGATACCCAGCTTCAGCAAGTGGGGCTGCAGATAAGCATTCAAGGCATCCAGCAGGCCCGGGAGTTGGTCACGCATAAGCGGGATTTCCACCGCCAGAATCGGGATGATCATCAGGGCCAGACCGGTGGTCAGCACGATGAATACGGTTTCCACGACCAGCACGGCAAACCAGCGCCCCAGCAGCCCGCCGCCCACACGGCACACCAGGTTCACGGACGGGTTGAGCACATAAGCAAGCACCGCTGCTATCGCAAAGGGGGCCAAAACCGGCGCGAGCAACCACAGCAAAAGGCCCACACCCAACACGGCTGCCGCCCACAATGCGGCGGATTTGAAACCGGCCGCCATCAACCGATTTCCCGGCGCAGCAGCTGAACTTTCTCAGCGATGCGGTCCATGTCCGCCAGGTCTTCGGTATGCACCAAATAGCACTCCAGGTCTGCTACCGCCCGGTCGTGTTGACCCAGGGCCGCATGCGCCAAGCCGCGATCCCGGTACTCGGACCAAGCCTCCGGCATCAGCACCACCAAGCGCTCCTGTACCGCCAGCATGCGCGCCCAATCGCTTTGCTGCTGGTAAATTTCTTTCAGATTGCGCAACATGCGCGCCAGGATGTCGCGCTCCGGTGCCGCCTGCAAATACAGCGACAGAGGCGTATCCTGGACATCGGTCAGGCCCGTGCGGCGGCGGTAGGGCAGGAGTATTTCCTCTAAGTGGTCACGGCCCAGCGACTCGCCGGTCAGCGGGTCCACCACCGCCAAACCCAAGGGCAATTTCACCTTGATCAGAAAATGGCCGGGGAAACACACGCCATGCGCCGGCAAACCCAGCGAGCGCGCCAATTCAAGCCAAATCAACGCCAGCGAAATCGGAATCCCGACCCGGCGCTCCAGAACCTCGTGGATGAAGCTGTTAGATGGGTCGTAGTAGTCATTGACGTTGCCGCGAAAACCCAGGTCTTTGTAGAAAAACCGGTTGAGCGCCCGCAAGCGCGCCAGCGTCGCGTCATCACGCCCCACGCGGCGGTGCAAACGCTCCACCAGATGGTCCACCGTCGACAAGGCCGCTTGCACATCCAACTGCGGATATTCGTCCTGGGCTACGCAAATCGCTGCCTCCAACAGCGGGAGCTCGTCATCGGTCTCCACCAGCGACTGGAAATAGTCCAAGGGGCTTGGTACGTCAAAAGACAGGTGCATAGCGATTTATAGCCGCAATTTGTTCCGCTTTAGCCCGTAGGGTTGCCTATTTTTCAGCGCCTTGGCGGCGCAGAAATACGCGTAGATCCAATCCCAGCAGGCGCACCACGACCAGGTACAAGACGGCACCGCCTGCCACCACAGCCAGCAAGGCCCCCATGCGCGGCAAGGCTGCCATGCGCAACCAGTCAGACACCGTGGATGCCCACCACAGGTAAACCGCCAGCACACCGCAACCCGTCAGTACCCGCATACCAAAAACGCCCCACCCCGCGCGGGCGCGATAGCTGCCCTGGCTACGCAGACCCCATAGCAGCCAAGCCGCATTCACCATGGCCCCGATGCCGATCGACATCGACAGTGCGGCGTGCGCCATGTGCGGCACCAAAAACCAATTGAGCACCTGCGTAAGCACCAATACCGCCACCGCGATGCGCACCGGCGTCTTGGTGTCCTGCTTGGCGTAGTAGCCGGGGGCCAGGACCTTAATTGCCACCAGCCCCAATAGGCCAATCCCCCATCCGGTCAAGGCCAGCGCGGTTTGGTGCACGTCGAAATCCGTAAACGCCCGGTAATGGAACAGCACCGCCACCATCGGCTCGCCAAACACCAGCAAAGCCACGGCGCACGGCATGGCCAGCAGGACCACGATGCGCAAACCCCAATCCAGCAGATCGGAATATTCCTGGTCATCGCCGCGGGCGCGAGCCGCGCTGAGCTGGGGCATCAACACCACACCCAGCGCGACGCCCAGCATGGCGGTGGGGAACTCCATCAAGCGGTCCGCGTAACTGAGCCAGCTCACGCTGCCCGGACGCAGGTGCGAAGCGATTTGGGTATTAATGAGCAGCGAAATCTGCGCCACGCTGACGCCCAACAAGGCCGGGGCCATCAGACGCACAATATTCTGGGTACCGCAATCCTGCCAACTGCTGCGCAGTTCGGCCCAACGCCAAGCCAGGCGCGGCACCACACCAATCCTGCGCAAAGCCGGTATCTGCACCGCCAACTGCAGCACGCCGCCGGCCATCACGCCGACCGCCATCGCGAAAATCGGCTCAATCCCACGCGCCTGCAACTCCGGAGCCAGGCCCCAGGCAGCCGCGATGGTGCACAGATTGAGCAAGACCGGCGTGGCCGCAGGCACCGCAAAGCGCCGGTAGGTATTGAGCACGCCTGAGGCCAAAGCCACCAGCGACATACAACCGATATACGGGAACATGAAGCGGGTCATGAGCACGGCCGCGTCATAGCCACGCGGATCCTGCTGCAAGCCGCTGGCCATGGCCCACACCATCAGCGGCGCGGCCATCACGCCCACTGCACAGACCAGCAACAGCACCCAGACCATGACGCTGGCGACTTTGTCCACCAGCGCCTGGGTCGCCTCATGCCCGTCGCGCGCATGGCTTGCCGCCAGCACTGGGATAAAGGCCTGGCTGAATGCGCCTTCGGCGAACATGCGCCGGAACAAATTGGGGATGCGAAACGCCACGTTGAAGGCGTCCGTCATGGCACTGGCACCAAAAGTTGCTGCCAGCAGGGACTCCCGCACCAGACCGGTCACGCGCGAGAGCAGCGTCCATAAAGACACGGTCGAAGCGGAGCGAAGGAGGTTCACGCCCCGAGTTTAGCGAGCACCCCATCCCGGGCCGCAGGGTCAAAAGGTATACTCGCGGGCTTTGCTGGCAACATCCACAGACACAAGGAAACCTATTTATGGCATCTGGAAAACCCAAGAAAAAGAACCCGCGCCTGGCGTCGGGCCGCAAACGCGTCCGTCAGGACGAGAAAATCAACGCAGCGAACACCTCGCTGCGCTCCAAATACCGCACCGTGGTGAAGAACGTCGAAAAAGCCGTTCTGGCTGGCGACAAAGCCAAGGCCACGGAACTGTTTGGCAAGATGCAAGCCGTGGTCGACACCGTGGCTGACAAAGGCATCTTCCACAAAAACAAGGCAGCCCGAGACAAGAGCCGCCTGGCCACCAAGGTGAAAGCCCTGGCATTGGCCGCCTGATTTTCAGGCACATCGCACGAACCCGAAACCGGGTTCGCCGTTTGTAACGGGTGCGCTACCAGCAAAGGAAAAAGCCGTCGCAAGACGGCTTTTTTGTGGGCGCTCCGCGCGCGCCGGTGCGGATTTAAATCGCTATTACTGCAGCTTGAATCGCAACACCTGGGTGACCACCACCTCGCCTCCGTCGGTCTTGCAGCGGTATTGGCGAATGGCTTTGCGCACGCTGTCGTGAAAGACTTTGGGGCCGGACAAAATTTTGACATCCGTCACCACATTGCTGCGGATCGTGATGCTTGCGCTTACCAACCACTCGTCGCCCGGCTCATCTTTGGCTTTGGCCGGCATCTCCGGCTTGACCTGTAGCTCCGGCGGGCAAACCGCATCGATCGCAGTGCGCGGCGCGACCGAACTGGCGATAGCCGCCGTCGCAGTAACGGGCGGCGGTGCTGGTGCTGGTGCTGTTGCTGTTGCTGGTGCTGGTGCTGGTGCTGGTGCTGGTGCTGGTGCTGGCGCGGCGGGCGTAGCTGGAGCAGGGGCTGCGCTTGCTACGCGGGATACTTCTGCGACAACTGGACTCTGGGGCGCCGCCGACGGCGCGTAATGCCGCATTGGCGCAGCGGCGGCGGGGAATTGCGACCCGAGGACCACCGTCGCAGGCGCGGAAGGACGGGACTCCGTCGGCAACACAGGGACTTGGGGCTTGACTAAAGAGGGCGTTGGCATTGGTGCAGCTACATCTAGAGCCGCGGGTGCGGGTGCGGGTGCGGGTGCGGGTGCTGGTGCTGGTGCTGGTGCTGGCATTTGCGCAACTACAGCGGCTGGTGCTGGTGCGGGCACCGCCGCAACGGCATGCGCCTGCAAGGGTACGGGCTCCAGCGGCGCGGGGGGCGGCATGGGCACAGCCTTTTCCGGGGGCTCAGAAGGAAGGACGGTCGGCAGAGACTTTGGCGGCGGCGGCACGATGGCGATGTCTTGAATGACCAGTGTCTGCAGGTCTTTGTCCTCTGGCGGAGGCATCCGGGGCGACAGGGCCATCACAGCCCACAGTACCGCCAGGTGCATGAGCACCACCCATGCGGCAGCGCTGAACCGGTGCGCACCACCGCCCAGCGGGTAGTGCAGGCTGAAGCCCGTCAAGGCGCAAACACCTCGGCGCCCAGCACCGCGACCCGGGACAAACCATGGCGCCGGGTGCTGGCCAGGACTTGAACGAACACGCCGTAGGGTGCCGCCTTGTCGCTCCGTATCTGGATCTGCGGCTGGATTTTTTGCGTTTCGGCCTGCGTCGCTAACTGAGCCAAGCGTTCGTCCAGTTGCGCGGCCGTAACAACCTGGCCTTGCCAGAGCATGTTGCTCTGGGCATCAATCTCTACCGCAATGACATCGCCGCTGGCAGGGGATGCTGCTCCGGGCGCGGGTGGCAGCGCCATCTTGACGGCGTGCAATTGAACCGGAATGGTGATGATCAGCATCACCAGCAGCACTAAAAGAACATCGATCAGCGGGGTGGTGTTGATGTCCAGCAACAGGCCTGGCTCATCGTCGGCTTCTGAACGTTGCAAACGCTGGGCCATGGTGAGAGGCTGCTACTGCAGAGAGGCCGGTTCGGTGATAAACGAGACCTTGGCGATACCCGCACGCTGGCAGGCTGCCAATACCCGCCCCACCCCTTCGAAGCTGGCCTGGCGGTCGCCCCGTATCTGTACCTCAGGCTGCTGCACCCGTGCAGCCACGTCGCTCAGGCGGCGCGCCAGCGCATCAGCGTTGGGCAAGCGGACATCAAACCAGAACAGCTGGCCCTGGCGGTCCACTGAGATGATGATGCTGTCGGGCCGGGTCTGGCTGGCTGCGATGCGCTCATTCGGCAAGCTGAGCATCACAGAACTGGTCACCACAGGGATGGTGATTAGAAAAATGATCAGCAGAACCAGCATCACATCGACCAGCGGCGTGGTGTTAATGCCAGCCAACAACGCGTCGTCCTGCGCGTCGTCCGGGGGAATCAGCAGGGCCATGGCAGGACTCAGGTTGGCTTGCGGCTGCCCGCTACGACGGCATGCAGGTCATTGGCAAAAGCCCGCACATCCGCCATCGCCAGTTTGTTGCGGCTGAGCAACCAGTTGTAGGCCAGGACCGCCGGGACAGCAACCGCCAGCCCCAAAGCCGTCATGATCAAGGCCTCGCCAACCGGGCCCGCCACCTTGTCGATAGAGGCCTGCCCGGACATGCCGATGGCAGTCAACGCATGGTAGATGCCCCACACGGTTCCAAACAAGCCCACAAAAGGCGATACCGAACCCACGGTGGCCAGAAAAGCCAAGCCGCTGTGCAAGTCCCGTTGCACGGCCTCGACGGCGCGCTGCATCTGCATAGAAACCCATTCGTCGGGAGCAACGTGAGTCAACAAACCGGATTGGGGCTTCGCAGCGTCCAACGCGCTGGAGGTAATGAACCGCAACGGGCTGCGTACGTCCAGAAGCGCCATGCCTTTCGCCACGGTATCGGCCCGCCAGAAGCTTTCGCGCGCAGCACGGTAATGCGCGTCCATGGACCGCAAGGCCATTGCTTTGAGCAGCAGGATGTACCAACTACCCACACTCATCAACAGGAGCAGCAGCAAAACCGCCTTGGTGACGGCATCCGACGCCAACCACAATGCCATCACGCCATATGGACTGTCCAGCGCCGCCAAGCCGTTCGCCGCAGCGGGGTCGGCGGCGGATTGCGCCCAGGCAACGGTGTGTAGCAGGCCCAAAAGTACGAGCGTGAGGTGGCGACTGGTTCGTATCAGCATGCTGTTTCTCGTAGCTTGGACCGCAGCGGCGAGGGAGACCTTAGGGCGTCACCTTGTCGACCACCTGCAATCCGTTGTCGCGCGCAAAGTTGACGCAAAAATCCCAGGCCATGACATCGTGGTCTCGTAAATCCGGATGCAAGATCACGCAATTCACACCTTGCAGGGCGCTGGGAACACACCAGGGGGAGTAACCCAAATGGCTGCCGACGTGGCTGCCGCCTGGGCGAAACTGGCTCATCACCCCCGCCAAGCGCTCGGCCCAATCACTGGGGCGGAAGGTTTTGCCGTCCAAGGTCTTGCCCAGGATATACAGAACAGGAGAAGGTGGGGGAGCCATAGACGGAAACGCCTTGCCGCGAAAACACACAACGCCGCTGCGCAAGCGGCGGGATTCTACCCGTGCCCCCTAGAATGCGGCCTCCCCGCCCCGGTCATAACCGGGGCGGTTTCATCTGGAGCATCCCCCATGAGCAGTTCTGTGAGCGCCGCCGCCCCGTCTTCCCCCCACGTGATGAACACGTACGGGCGATTGGCTATGGCGGTATCCCATGGACAGGGCTGCCGGGTATGGGATGTCGATGGGCGCGAATACCTGGATGCCTTGGGCGGCATCGCAGTCAATACCCTGGGCCACAACCACCCGGATCTGGTTCCGGCGCTGCAAGACCAGTTGACCAAAATCATCCACAGTTGCAACTATTACCATGTGCCCTTGCAAGAGCAGCTCGCCGCCAAGCTGGTGGAACTTTCGGGCATGTGCAATGTGTTTTTTTGCTCCACCGGGCTGGAGGCCAACGAAGCGGCGATCAAACTGGCACGCAAATTCGGCCACGACAAAGGCATTGAACGCCCGGAAATCGTGGTCTACGAGAAAGCCTTTCATGGCCGCAGCATCGCCACGCTGAGCGCTACCGCCAACACCAAAATTCAGGCAGGTTTTGGCCCGCTGCTCAAAGGGTTTGTGCGGGTACCGGTCAACGACATAGCCGCGCTGCGGAAAGCAACGGCCAACAACCCCAACATCGTGGCCGTGTTCCTGGAGGCCGTCCAAGGCGAAGGGGGGGTCAACCCCATGCACATGGACTATCTGCGCGAACTGCGGGCTGAATGCGATGCACGCGACTGGCTGTTGATGGTTGACGAGGTCCAATGCGGTATGGGCCGCACCGGCAAATGGTTTGCGCACCAATGGGCGGGCATCCTGCCTGACGTGATGCCGCTGGCCAAGGGACTGGGCTCCGGCGTGCCCATCGGCGCGGTCGTGGCAGGACCCAAAGCCGCCAGCATTTTTTCACCTGGCAATCACGGCAGCACCTTCGGCGGAAACCCGCTGGCCATGCGCGCCGGGGTGGAGACCATCCGCATCATGGAACGCGACGGCCTGCTGGAGAACGCCGCAGCCATGGGTCGCCATTTCACCGCAGCATTGCAACGCGAATTGGCCGCGCAACTGGCCAGCGGTGCGGTCAAAGATATTCGCGGGCGCGGCCTGATGATCGGCATTGAATTGGCTATTCCGTGCAACGCACTGATGCAGCAAAGCCTGGACAAAGGCCTGCTGATCAGTGTCACCGCAGACAGTGTGGTGCGCTTGGTGCCGCCGCTGATCGTGACCGCCCCTGAGGTGGACGCGATGGTGGCGATTCTTGCGCCGCTTATCCGCGACTTCCTGGCCGCAAATGGGGCAGCCGCATGAGGCATTACCTGCAATTCAAGGACCTCAGCGCTGATGACTACGACTACCTGTTCGCGCGGGCAGCGCTGATCAAGCACAAGTTCAAAACCTACGAAAAACACCACAGCCTGCTGGACCGCACGCTGGCGATGATTTTTGAAAAAGCGTCCACTCGCACGCGGGTGAGCTTTGAGGCGGGCATGTACCAAATGGGCGGCAGCGTGGTCCATCTGACTACGGGCGACAGCCAGCTTGGGCGCGCCGAGCCGATTGAAGACAGCGCCAAAGTCATCAGCCGCATGACCGATATTGTGATGATCCGCACCTTTGAGCAAACCAAGATTGAGCGCTTTGCGGCGCACTCGCGGGTCCCGGTCATCAATGGCCTGACCAATGAGTTCCACCCCTGCCAAGTGCTGGCTGACATCTTCACGTACATCGAACACCGGGGCAGCATCGCCGGCAAAACCGTGGCCTGGGTGGGGGATGGCAACAACATGGCCAACACCTGGTTGCAGGCCGCCGATTTGCTCGGCTTCACGGTGCACGTGAGCACGCCGAGCGGCTACGAAGTCGACCAGTCCATCGCCGGTGTGCGCGCGCAGAAAAGCTACCGCGTGTTTTCCGACCCGCTGCAAGCGTGTGAAGGCGCGGACCTGGTGACCACCGACGTCTGGACCAGCATGGGCTATGAGGCCGAAAACGCGGCGCGCATGCAAGCCTTTGCCTCATGGCGGGTGACCGCGGCCATGATGGCCGCTGCGGCACCCGATGCGTTGTTCATGCACTGCCTGCCCGCGCACCGGGGCGAAGAAGTCGACGCGGACGTTATCGACGGACCACAAAGTGTGGTCTGGGACGAAGCCGAGAACCGGATGCATGTGCAAAAAGC
>CANIRI010000078.1 GCA_947469815.1 Comamonadaceae bacterium
CCCCCCGGGATGACCGAGGTTTTGGCCGGGGCTTTGATGACCGGCGTGCGCCACGCGCCGATGCTGCGGATGCGCCACTGCGTTTGGGTGACGCGGCTTTCCGCGCGCAGCGGGAGGCTTTGGAAGGTGCGCAGCAGGCGCTCAACCGCATGGCGGTGCAGGCCCATGGCGAGGTGGTGGTGCAACTCTTGGCGGCGTGGGAACAACGGGACCCCGAAATGCTGCCTGCGGCCCAGGCGCTGGGCTCTAAGCAGGCGGCCAACGCCCGTCCCCATTGGCGTGCTTCCCTGGCTACCGCCCCGGCCGCGCAAGCGCAGGCTGGTGCAGAGGCTTTATTGCGTTTGGAGATGGCGGCCGAAGTTCCTACCCCGGCGGAGTTTGTGGATGCGCGCCGCGCGTTTCAGCTCAAGCTGCTGACGCGGCGCAATGATCCGCCTCCGGCCCAAACCTGGGCCCAAGACGCCACCACGGTATTCGCATCCGGCCACGAGCCTAGCAGCGCCCGCCGTTTGCAGACGGCTTTTAAAGTGCTGTTGCGGCGCTAGTTGGCGTTAATCGGCGCTCGCCGGGGCCAGACGCTCCCAGCGCAGGGGCGCGGAATCTGCGCCCGCAGTGCCCGCACTTAAACGCAGCACGCTGGCGCGCGGCGTGGCGGCATCGAGGTCCCAATCGCTGAGCACCCAGCGGGCATGTTGCGCACTGAGGCGGTGGCAATCGGGCCGGTGGGTGTGGCCATGCACCAGGGTGTGCGATTGGCGCGATTGCAACAGGGCCAAAGCGGCCCGGTTATCGACATCAAAAAATTCCGTGCTGGCTTTTTTGTTGGCCTCGCTTTGCGCGCGCATGCTCAGCATGCGGTTCTTGCGGCCGGCCAGCGGTTCCGACAGAAACTCGCGCTGCCACGCGGCGGAGCGGGAGACCTGGCGGAATTCTTGGTAGCGGGTGTCGCCGGTACACAGCCCGTCGCCGTGGCTCAGGACGATGCGCTGGCCGCTAAAAACCAGGGTGGTCGGGTCGGGCAGGTCTTGCGCCTGGCAAGTCCGCATGATGCGCGGGCCCATCAAAAAATCCCGGTTGCCGCGCATGATGTACAGGTTCAGCCGTGCGCCTGCGCGCGCCAGTGCCTCGAAGCACAGGCGGTGCGCGTCCTGCGGTTCTTCGATCCAATCGTCGCCAATCCAATATTCCAGCAAGTCGCCCAGCACAAACACCGCGTCCGCCGGGGTTTTATCCAGGTAATCGATAAAGCCGTGCAAGGTGCGCGGACTGCTGTCCTGCAGATGCAGGTCCGAGACAAAGTCCAGGGTTTTCCAGCGGGTGGGCGCGTCGAGTTCCATGGGGCAAACCGATGTCGCGCCGGGTGCGGCGCTCAGGCCTTCAAAACGGCTTTTTCAAGCAGCACGTCTTCCAGCGGGACGTCGTCGGACATGCCCACGCGCCCGGTCGCCACTTTTTCCATGGCGTCGACGATCTCCATGCCGCTGATGACTTTGCCGAACACCGCATAGCCCCAGCCCTGCTGGGTGGGTGCGGAAAAGTTCAGGAAGTCGTTATCCGCCGCGTTGATAAAGAACTGCGCGGTGGCCGAATGCGGCGCGCTGGTGCGCGCCATGGCCACGCTGTAGTGCACGTTTTTCAGGCCGTTGTCGGCTTCGTTGGTGATGGTCGGGTGGGTTTTCTTTTGCTTCATGCCGGTGGACATGCCACCGCCCTGGATCATGAAGCCGGGGATGATGCGGTGAAAAATCGTGTTGTCGTAATGCCCGTCTGCCAGGTATTGCAGAAAGTTGGCGACGGTATTGGGCGCTTTTTCAGCGTCCAGCTCCAGGGTGATGGTGCCCAGGTGGGCTATACGTAGTTCGATTTGGGGATTGCTCATGGTGATGTCAGTACGGTGGCTGTGGTGATGGTGATGGGGGTTGAGGGGACGTTTTGGAAGCCGTTTTGGTTGCGGGTTGCCACGCTGCGGATAGCGTCAATGGTTTCCATGCCGCTGACCACTTTGCCAAAGACGGCGTAGCCATAGCCATCCGGTTGGGGTGCATTCAGGTTGGCGTTGTCCACCAGGTTGATAAAAAATTGCGCGGTGGCCGAGTTCGGGTTGCCGGTGCGGGCCATGGCAATGGTGCCGCGCTCATTTTTCAGGCTGCGGTCGATTTCCAGCGGGATCGGCGCACGGGTTGGTTTTTGGGCCATGTCGGCGGTGAAACCACCGCCTTGCACCATGAAGCCGTCGATGACCCGGTGAAAAATCGTGCCATCGAAATGCTTGTCTTGCGCGTATTGGACAAAGTTTTGCACGGTTTTGGGCGCTTTGGCCGGATACAGCTCGACCACAAAATTACCCAGCGTGGTTTGAAAGCGCACCTGCGTGGCGGTTTGCGCCTGCCCGGTCATCGGCAGGGCCAGGCCGATGGTCAACAGTGCGCGTGTTGCGACGGTGAAAAAAAAGTTACTCATCCGATAACACCCTCAAAAAATATTTTCCATCTCTTGTCGATTTTCACCCAATACTGGCGCTTGAGCGGGCCGCTGGCCGCGCCGCGTCCCAGCTCGCTGAAGGTGACGACCATGACCTCTTCGGTATCGACCCAACTGAGCAGGGTGAGGTCTTTGAGTTGCAGTTGGCGGGAACGTGCCTTGGCTGTTTCGGCCTTGAGTTCTGGCAGCCATTGGCTGAGGTTGCGACCGTAGCTATTGAAGTCGGAGGCGTAAAAGCCCTGTACCTGTGCCCAATCGCCACGGGACTTGGCGGTGCGCCATTCCTGCAGGACTGTCTCGAAGTTGCCCTTAACGGGTTCCAGTGACGCTGGGCTCACCCACATGAGCTTGGGCGCGACCACGATCGGGGTGGTTTGCACTTCGACCGTGCTGCTCAGATGGTGCAGGTCAGGGTTGGAGATCACCAAACAGCCGTCGGTGGCTTGCGGCGCGCGGGCAAATTGGCTGGAGGGTGTGCCGTGCAGCCAGATGCCACGGCCGGATTTGCTGCGGCGCAGGTCCAACATGTTCGGGTAATTGATGGGCAGCGCACCGCTGCCGTAAAAATCGCCGAGGGTTTTGCGGTTCAGAAGGCCGGTGACGTAATAGACACCCAGCGGGGTGCGCTGGTCGCCTTCTATGGCTTTGGAAACGCCGGCCTTGCCTACCGAGACATAGTAGTCACGCAAGAGGCGCGGACCGGATGGGGTGTTCTCAAACAGGTACAAGCGCGACCGCGAGGCATCAACTGCAATTACGTGTCTGCTACGCATCGCAATTTTGAGGAACTGCGATGGAATCGTGTTGGCTGGCGGACGTTCGCGCAAAGCCTCCAGGCGACGCTGTGATTCCTGGCGCAAATCCCCAAGCGTCAGTCCAGCCGATGCGGCAGCCTCAGGGGTTACGTCCCCCAGGGTTTTCACCACGTGAATGCGTGAGGCCAGCAGATCGCCGTAGACCAATTGGGCAAGCTGGAAATGCGGTACGTCTTTGACCAGCTGTTCCGCCTTTTGCAGGGCTTCCCGGTAGCGACCGGAACCTATCAACTCATAAATCCCAAGCAGGCGCTTCTCCGCTTGAAAGTCGGTGTTCAACTCGGCCTCGGTAGGCCCACCGCTGGCGGGAGGGGGCGCTGCCGGCGTCGCTTGGACCTGGCAGGCGATCACCAGGCTGCCCAATAAGGCCTGCGCCAGCAGCCGCGCCGCGCCGCGATAGACCGCCTTCAGATCAAGAGCCAACGGTTTCACGGGTGATCTGCCAACGATCGCCATACTTGGTTAGCTCCAGCGTCTTGCGGCTGGAAACAGACAGTCCATCTGCTTTGTAATCCTGGCGGAATTTGGCGATGGCTTTGTTACCACTGATGGTGACTTTCAGCCCCTCCAGATGCACGCTGATTTTGGATTTGCCCATGATGCGGGCTTCCCGTTCATTTTCCCAAGCGCTGCGCTTGGCACCATTTGGTGGCTCGAAATCTTTGCCGTAAACGGAGAAATAGGCCTTGAGGTTTCTTTCGGACCAGGCCTCAGCCCATTTTTGTATCGCCTCTTCAACCGCTTTTGCGTCACTCTGGTTTTGCGCCTCGGCGACCTTGACCGCTGGTGTTTTAACGGGCGGTGCTGGGGGCGCTGTCACAACGGCAACTGGCGGCGTCGGAGCCACCGGAGTCGATGCGGGTTTGGGCACGACCACAGGGGCGGCTTTCTCAGGCACCACGCTGGCATTTGTTCCAATCGTTGCGATACGGCCGGTGTTGCTGTTGAACAGTTGCCGCGCCAACGCCAGCTTGGGTGTTATCGCTGGATTAGCGCCTTCAATTTGCAGGGCCTTGTTGTAGGCTTGGCTGGACAGTCGGGCATACACATCACCGAGATTTTCGTAGGCAATCGCGTAGCCGGGATTGGTTTTGAGCGCTTGCTCCAGAGCCGATTTGGCTTTGTCAAACTGGTTTTGGTTGGCGTACAGAACGGCCAAATTGTTGTAGGGTTCGGGCAGCTCCGGAAAGTCTTCGGTGAGTTTCGTGAAGGTGGCAATCGCTTCTGTTGACTTGCCCGCATCTTTCTGTGCGACGCCCTTCAAGAAGCGCATTTGCGGATCACGCGGTTTGCCTGCCAGGTAGGCGTCGGCTTTGTTCAGGGCTTCGACGAATTTGCCATCGCGCGTCATTTGCGCTACTTCGGAATACTCGTCGGCATAGGCAGCGGGTGGCAGCATGCCAAAAATCCAAAACAGCAAAGGGCAAACGATCCGGACAACGACGTGGGCGTACTTCATAGTGCCTTGGAATTATGGGTGCCCAGCGTGGGGCATATACTGAGGTCATTGTAGCGTAGCGCCCAGCGCAAGAAGGCTTTTACGCCGCTGTGCAACTCTCTGAACATGTCCCACTTCACGCCGCTGTCCCCGCGCAAGCAACGTCCTTTTTCGTGCGATAGACCATGAGTTTGACCCTATACAACACGCTGACGCGGCAGTGCGAGACATTTGTGCCCCTGCGTCCGGGCAAGGTGGGTATGTATGTGTGCGGCATGACGGTGTACGACCTGTGCCACATCGGGCATGCACGCATGATGATGGGCTTTGATGTGGTGCAACGCTGGCTGCGTGCTAGCGGTTACGCCGTGACCTATGTGCGCAACATCACCGACATTGATGACAAGATCATCCAGCGTGCAGTTCAGCGCGGCATAGCTATACGCACGCTGACCGATGCCATGGTCGCCGAAATGCACGCGGACACCGCGCGTTTGGGTATCGAGCCACCGACTCTGGAGCCGCGCGCCACCGATTACGTGCCCCAGATGCTGGAGATCATAAGCACCTTGCGCGACCGGGGTCTGGCCTACCGGGCCGACGATGGCGACATGAATTTTTCGGTACGCAAGTTTCCCGGTTACGGGCAGCTGTCCGGTAAATCTTTAGACGAGTTGCGTGCCGGTGAGCGGGTGGCGGTGCAGTCGGACAAGCATGACCCTTTTGACTTCGCGTTGTGGAAGGCCGCTAAAGCCGGTGAGCCTGCCGATGCGGTCTGGGACAGTGCCGCTCTGGGCCATGACTTCGGCCCCGGCCGCCCGGGTTGGCACATTGAGTGCTCGGCCATGAGCTGCGCCACCTTGGGTGAAACCTTTGACATCCACGGTGGCGGTGCCGACTTGCAGTTCCCCCACCATGAGAACGAAATCGCCCAAAGCCAGGGCGCCAGCGGCAAGCCCCCGGCGAATGTCTGGATGCACAACGGCTTTGTTCGCGTGGACAACGAAAAAATGTCCAAAAGCCTGGGCAACTTCTTCACCATCCGCGAGGTCTTGGAAAAGTTCCACCCCGAGACCGTGCGGCTGTTCCTGGTGCGTACGCATTACCGCAGCCCGCTCAATTACAGCGATACCCACCTGCATGACGCACAAGCCGCGCTCAAGCGCTTGTACACCGCGCTCGCGGCGGTGACCGCGCCAGAATTACCCCCTGCTATCGATTGGTCTGGGCCGTATGCGGCGGCTTTCAAGGCGGCTATGGACAACGACATGGGCACCCCCGAGGCCATCGCCGTGTTGTTCGATCTGGCCAGCGAGGTCAACCGCAGTCAATCGCCGCAACTCGCAGGCTTGCTGCAAGCCTTGGGCGGCGTACTCGGGCTGCTGCAGGGCAATCCCCAAGACTTCATGCAAAGCGGCGCCCGGGTGGATCCGCAGCAGATTCAGATGCTGATCGATGAGCGGGCCCAGGCCAAGGCGCAGCGTAATTTCGCCCGCGCCGATGCGATTCGCCAGGATCTGCTGGCGCAAGGCATTGTCTTGAAAGACAGCGCGCTGGGTACGACTTGGGAAGCGGCCTCCTAATGCCTTCATCCAAAGTCCCGGCACAGGCCAGCGCCCAGCCCCCGTTCTGGGCCGCGGCGTGTGAACACCTGATGAAAAAAGACCGGGTGATGCGCCGCTTGATCCCGCTGTTTGGTCAGACCGCGCTGGAGTCGCGGGGCGATGCATTTGTCACCCTGGCCCGCAGCATTGTGGGCCAGCAAATTTCAGTCAAGGCGGCCCAGACGGTGTGGGATCGCTTTGCGTTGCTGCCGAAAAAAATGACCCCGGCCATGGTGCTCAAGCTCAAGGTCGACGACATGCGGGCTGCCGGTTTGAGCGTACGCAAGGTGGAGTATTTGGTGGACCTGTCGCTGCATTTCAGCGGCAAGCAGTTGCATGTGCAGCAGTGGGCTGACATGGACGACGAGGCGGTCATTGCCGAGCTGATCGCTATCCGGGGCATCGGCCGCTGGACCGCCGAGATGTTTTTGATTTTTCACCTGATGCGCCCCAACGTGCTGCCACTGGACGATGTGGGCTTGATCAACGGCATCAGTCGCAACTATTTTTCGGGCGAGCCTGTAAGCCGCAGCGACGCGCGCGAAGTGGCCGCCGCCTGGGCCCCGTATTGCAGCGTGGCGACTTGGTATATTTGGCGCTCGCTAGACCCTGTGCCGGTGGCGTACTAGGCCACCGCAAGCGCGAGCGAAAACTGGAGAAACGCCTTGGCGAAAAAAACTTTTTTGGATTTTGAGCAGCCGATTGCGGCGCTGGAGGACAAAATCGAAGACCTGCGCTACGTGCAGAACGAGTCTGCCGTCGATATTTCCTTGGAAATCGAGCAACTCATCAAAAAGAGCGTGCAGCTCACCAAAGACATCTACAGCGATCTGAGCCCTTGGCAGATCACCAAAATAGCCCGCCACCCCGAACGCCCTTACACGCTGGACTACATCAGCCAGATGTTCACCCACTTCGTGGAGTTGCACGGTGACCGGCATTTTGCGGATGACTTGAGCATCGTCGGCGGCTTGGCCCGCTTTAATGGCATGCCCTGCATGGTGCTGGGCCAACAAAAAGGCCGCGACACCCGCGAGCGCGGCCTGCGCAACTTCGGCATGAGCAAGCCCGAGGGTTACCGCAAGGCCTTGCGCCTCATGAAGCTGGCCGAGAAATTCAAGCTACCCGTATTCACTTTTGTCGACACCCCCGGCGCGTACCCCGGTATCGACGCCGAAGAGCGGGGACAGTCGGAAGCCATTGGACGCAATATCTTTGAGATGGCGCAACTCGAGGTGCCCATCATCACCACGGTCATCGGTGAGGGCGGCTCCGGCGGCGCGCTGGCCATTTCGGTGGGTGATCAGGTCGTGATGCTGCAGTACGCCATTTATTCGGTGATCAGCCCCGAAGGTTGCGCCTCGATTTTGTGGAAAACCGCAGACCGCGCGCAGGACGCTGCGGACGCGCTGGGCATTACGGCGCACCGCCTCAAAGCGCTGGGACTGGTGGACAAAATTGTCAACGAGCCGGTGGGCGGCGCGCACCGCGATATGCCGCAGGCCTGCGCTTTTCTCAAGCGCGCTTTGATCGACGCCTTGCGCCAGGTGAATACCCTGGGCGTGGACGAGTTGTTGGAGCGGCGTTACCAGCGCCTGCAAAGCTACGGCCGTTTCACCGACACCAAAGCCGCCGCGCGCTGAGCGCCTGCCGTGGCGGCATCAGTAGCCTGCCATGACCATTTCTGTTGACGAAGCGCTGGACCGATTCCAACCGGTGCTGCCCCTTGGCGTGGCGCTCAGTGGCGGTGCGGATTCCAGCGCACTGCTTGCGGGCTGTGCGCAACGCTGGCCCGGTCAGGTCATCGCGCTCCACGTCAATCACGGCTTGCAAGCTGCGGCGTCCCAGTTTGAAGCTGCGTGCCAAACGCTATGCAGCAGTCTGAACGTACCGCTGCGTGTTGCGCGCGTTGACGCCGGCCATTCCCCAGGCCAAAGCCCGGAGGACGCGGCGCGGATTGCCCGCTACACGGCCTTGGCCTCGCTGGCGGGTGACGCGACAAGCGCGGGGCACATCGCCCATATTGCCTTGGCCCAGCATGCCGACGATCAAGTTGAAACCCTGCTGCTGGCGCTGTCGCGCGGCGCTGGTCCAGCGGGTTTGGCGGCGATGCCGGCCAATTGGAAACGCATGGGCTTGCAATGGCACCGGCCTTTGCTGGAGGTGGTAGCTACCGATATCCGGCACTGGTTGCAGGAGCGCGCCATCAGCTGGGTTGAAGACCCGACCAACGCAGATACTGGTTTCACGCGCAACCGTATCCGAGCCGATCTGTTGCCCCCGCTGCAAGCCTGCTTCCCCCATTTCCGCGACACCTTTGCCCGCGCCGCGCAGCACAGCGCGGCGGCCAGCGAGCTGCTGGATGAGCTGGCGGACATCGATTTGCTGGCGGTGCTCGACCCGGCCACTGATGCGCCGCAGATCAAGGCCTTGCAATTACTGCGCGCGCCCCGGCAAGCGAATGCGCTGCGGCATTGGCTCAAAACCCGGTTTGCCACCACGCCCAGCACCACGCAGTTA
>CANIRI010000079.1 GCA_947469815.1 Comamonadaceae bacterium
CCGTGCTGGACGTTGAACAGTGGACGCGGGTGGTCAACCAATTGGTACCCGCGACAGACGCCAAGGCCGCAGTCGAAAGTCCCTATCTGCCCACGGCATTCAAGCTGCAGGCCAAGCAGTTGCTGTGGGGCGGGCGCCAATGGGATCGCATGGCGGCCAGCGGACGCCGCGAGGGCGCGGTGTGGCGCTTGGATGTGGACGCCGCCCAGCTCGCGGGCAAGTTGGAATTCGGCCCGGCCAACGGCAGCGCCAATGCAAGCGCCAGCGGCGGGTCGCGGCTGATCGCACGCCTGAGCCGCCTGTCTTTGGAGGCGAGTACCGCCAATGATGTGCAAAACATGCTGGATGCCCCAGCAAGCAGTTTGCCGGCCTTGGACGTGGTGGTGGATGCATTGGAGATGTATGGCAAGAAGCTGGGCCGCTTGCAGGCCACGGCGGTGAACGTGGGCGCCGGGACCGGCAAGGCCGAGTGGCGGCTGCAGCAGTTGCAGCTCACCGTGCCAGAGGCTACTTTCAGCGCCAGCGGGGTATGGGGCTCGGTGAGCAGCGCCAGCGCACCGGTGCCCAACAGCGGGTCGCAAGCCCAAGTCCCGGCCCGCAAGCTTGGCACCGACGGCCGTCGCACCGAGCTCAATTTCAAGCTGGACATTGCGGATGCGGGTACCTTGCTGACGCGCTTTGGCATGGCCAACGTGGTGCGTGCGGGCAGCGGCAAGATGGAGGGCACGGTGGGCTGGGCCGCGCCGCCTTTGAATCTGGATTACCCCAGCCTGTCGGGGCGCTTCAATATGGACATTGCCAAAGGCCAGTTTCTGAGGGCCGAGCCCGGTGTGGCCAGGCTGTTGGGGGTCTTGAGTTTGCAGTCGCTGCCCCGGCGCTTGCTGCTCGATTTCCGGGACGTGTTCAGCGATGGTTTTGAGTTCAGTTATGTGCGCGGCGATGTAACCACCGAGCAAGGCATTGCGCGTTCTGACAATTTGCAAATGAAAGGCGTGGCGGCAACGGTATTGATGGACGGCAGCACCGACATTGCCCGCGAAACCCAGAAGATCAAAGTGCTGGTGGTGCCCGAGCTCGACACGGGTGCTGCCACCTTGCTCACCGCGCTGGCCAACCCGGTGGCAGGCCTGTACACCCTGGTGGCCAGCACCCTGCTGCGCCAACCCATTCAAGATGCGAGCACGCAGGAGTTGTTGGTCGAAGGCACATGGCAAGCGCCCAAGGTCAGCAAAATGGATCGCCGCACCGGCAAACCCATCCCCTGATTTCACAGATTCTTCAAGGATTCAGCATGCAGATCGCCGCAATTCAAATGGTCTCAGGCGCGGTTCTGCAAGACAACCTGCGGGCCGCCGCTGACTTGCTCGCGCAAGCGGCGCAGCAAGGTGCGGAGTTGGCGCTTTTGCCCGAATACTTTTGTCTGATGGGGCAGCGGGATAGCGACAAGCTGGCTATTCAGGAAAGCTTCGGTGCGGGGCCGATTCAAGATTTTTTGGCTGCGCAAGCGCAAGCGCTGGGCTTGTGGATTGTGGGTGGCACCTTGCCTATTTCCACTGCGCAAGCGGATAAGGTCTACAACAGCAGTTTGGCATTTAACCCGTCTGGAAAGTGCGTGGCCCGCTACGACAAGATCCACCTTTTTCGCTTTGACAATGGCCGCGAAGCCTATGACGAGTCACGCGTGTTGGTGCCGGGCACGCAAGCGGTGGCATTCGATCTGCCCGCGCGCGATGGGCACCGCTGGCGCGTGGGTTTGAGCGTTTGTTATGACCTGCGCTTTGCGGAGCTGTACCGCGCCTACGCGGCGCAGGGCGCAGATCTTTTGTTGGTGCCCAGCGCATTCACCTACACCACGGGTCAGGCGCATTGGGAGCTTTTGCTGCGGGCCCGCGCGGTGGAGAACCTTTGCTTTGTGGCCGCCGCAGGCCAGGGCGGCGTGCATGGCAACGGTCGCCGGACCTGGGGCCAAAGTCTGGTGGTCGATCCTTGGGGTGCGGTGCTGGCGCAGCAGGCGCAAGAACCCGGCGTGGTCATGGCAGACATGGATGCGGGACGATTGACCGCAGTTCGCACGCAGTTACCGGCTTTGCAGCACCGGGTGTTGTGAGCGTTTTATGGCTTGCGGTCCGACTGCTCCGTATCGCTCTCCGGTGGCAACTCACCGTCCTTGCGCCCTGAGAACATGGTCCACCACACGATGCCGATAAGCAGCAGTCCTGCGAGCAGCGCTTCAAGGAGTAATAAGAGCATGCGGGTTGTATCCAGGTGGGTCTGTGTCATTGTAGGCAGCGTTTGGCTTTTCGGCTGCGCCGTCAAACTGAGCACCCCGCCAGCGGCCCCGCCCGGAGCGCCTGCGCCCAAACCCGTACCGATTACCGCGCCGGTTGCTGAACCTGCCGCCGCTGCGCCAGTGGCTTCTGGTAATGCGCCGGCGCCGACCATCAACCGGGCGGCCAGCCGTTGGGTGCCCGTGCCCTGGAGCGACTTGCCGGGCTGGAATGCCGACAGTCTGGGCAGCGCCTGGAGCGCTTGGATGGCCAGCTGCCAGCGCGCGGTGTCACCGTGGGCAGGGGTCTGTGCGGATGCGCGCGGCTTAGGCGCCAGCTCGGACGCCGACAAGCGCGCCTGGATGCAGCGCCGCCTGCAGGTCTACCGGGTCGAGTCGCTGCAGGGCGAGGCCCAGGGTTTGTTGACTGCGTATTTCGAGCCGGTGTTTGAGGCCCGCCGCAGCCGCAGCGCGGACTACCCCGTGCCGCTGTACCAGCCACCGGCCAAACTGACCAAAGGCCAGACCTGGTACAGCCGCAAAGAGATCGACACCTTGCCGCAAGCGCAGGCCGCTTTGCAAGGCCGCGTGATCGCCTACATGGCGGACCCCTTGGATGCGCTGGCTCTGCAAATTCAAGGCTCCGGCCGCATGGAAATCCGCCAGGCCGATGGTTCCATGCGCCAGTCGCGCCTGGCCTACGCCGCAAACAACGGCCATCCCTACCAAAGCGTGGGCACCTGGCTGATCGAACAAGGCCTGAGCAAAGACACCACGTGGCCGGGTATCAAGGCCTGGGCGGCGCGCAATCCCGCGCGCGTCAATGAGTTGCTGTGGCGCAATCCGAGGGTGATTTTTTTCCAGGAAGAAGCCGTGACCATCGAGGACCTGGGGCCACGGGGCGCGCAGGGTGTGCCCTTGACGGCGGGTCGCTCGATTGCGGTGGATCCGGCCAGCATCCCGTATGGCACGCCGGTATGGATCAGTTCCAGCGGCGCACAAACCGGCTTGCATAAATTGGCAGTGGCCCAGGACACGGGCAGCGCCATTACCGGCGCGGTGCGGGCCGACTATTTCGTGGGTAGCGGGCAGGCTGCCGGCGATCTGGCGGGCCGCCTGAAACAGCCTTTGCAGATGTGGGTTTTGTGGCCGCAGTAGACGGCGCAGGTCCACACGCCAAACCCGCTAGAATCCGCGAACGTCGAGGAGCGATGCAGTTCACGCAATGTGAATGAGGCTCGGGGTACAGAGGCCTAGCGCCTTTGCATGTTTCAACTGCGCTCACCCACTGATGTTTTGTGTGGTGAGTCCCTCTCCCCAGACGTGCACAGTGGTTATCAAAACTTGTTTTTTGGAGCCTCTGACATGAACGCTGTATTGAAACCCGCGAAAAAATCTTCCGCCAAACGCGCCACCAAAGCCTTGAAGCTGGTGAGCAGCACGCCCCGCCCGGCCACGCCCGATTACATCGTCGCCGACCTGACGCTGGCCGCATGGGGTCGCAAAGAGCTGGACATCGCCCAAACCGAAATGCCCGGCCTGATGGCGATCCGCGAGGAGTTTGCCCAGGCCCAGCCGCTCAAGGGCGCGCGCATCACCGGTTCCTTGCACATGACCATCCAGACCGGTGTGCTGGTCGAGACCTTGCAAGCCCTGGGCGCTGACGTGCGCTGGGCCTCCTGCAACATCTATTCGACCCAGGACCATGCTGCTGCGGCGCTGGCCGTACAAGGTACGCCGGTGTTTGCGTACAAGGGTGAGACGCTGGACGACTACTGGGATTACACCCACCGTATTTTTGAGTTCAGCGGCAAAAAAGGCAGCGCAGCCGAAGGCCCGAACATGATTTTGGATGACGGTGGCGACGCTACCTTGTTGATGCACCTGGGCACCAAGGCCGAGAAGAACATCAAAGTGCTGGCCAACCCGCATAGCGAAGAAGAAATCTGCCTGTTCAATTCGATCAAGGCCAAGCTCAAGGTCGACCCGACCTGGTACAGCCGCCGCCTGAAAAACATCATCGGCGTAACCGAGGAAACCACCACCGGCGTGCTGCGCCTGAACGAAATGTCGGCACGCGGTGAATTGAAGTTCCGCGCCATCAATGTCAACGACTCGGTGACCAAGAGCAAGTTTGACAACCTGTACGGCTGCCGCGAATCGCTGGTTGATGCGATCAAGCGCGCCACCGACGTGATGATCGCCGGCAAGGTCGCCCTGGTTGCTGGTTACGGCGACGTGGGCAAGGGCTCGGCGCAGGCGCTGCGCGCGCTCTCGGCCCAAGTGTGGGTTACCGAGATCGATCCGATCAACGCGCTGCAAGCGGCTATGGAAGGCTACAAAGTCGTGACCATGGATTACGCCGCTGACAAGGCTGACATTTTTGTGTCCGCCACCGGCAATAAAAACGTGATCACCTACAAGCACATGGACGCGATGAAAAACGAGGCCATCGTTTGCAACATCGGCCACTTTGACAATGAGATCGACGTGGCCTCTTTGGCCAAGTGCAAATGGGATGAGATCAAACCCCAAGTTGACCACGTGACCTTCCCGGCCCGTGGCAAAAAGCCCGCCAAGCGCATCATTTTGCTGGCCAAAGGTCGCTTGGTGAACCTGGGTTGCGGCACCGGCCACCCCAGCTTTGTGATGTCGTCCAGTTTTGCCAACCAGACGATTGCGCAGATCGAGCTGTTCAGCAAGGCCAAGGACTACAAAGCCGGCAAGGTCTATGTGTTGCCTAAGCACCTGGATGAAAAAGTGGCGCGCCTGCATCTGAAGAAGGTCGGAGCCATGCTGTCCGAACTGACGGACGAGCAGGCCGCGTACATCGGCGTGAGCAAGGCCGGGCCTTACAAGGCCAACGCCTACCGCTACTAAAGCACCGACCAGAGACCTATGAGGTATGCGTATTGACCAACTGCTGGTTCGCCGGAACATGGCGAGCACGCGGTCGCAGGCGCAAAGGCTGATTGCCGACGGGGTTGAATGGTTGCAGGGCGAGGCGTGGAAGCGCATCGCCAAAAACGGTGATGAGGTGCCCGATGCGGCGCAGATCCGGCTCTTGAACGATGCGCAGGCACGCTATGTGTCGCGCGGCGGTCTCAAGCTGGAGCATGCGCTGCAGACGGTGGCGCTGGACGTAACGGGCATGCACTGCCTGGACGTGGGCCAGTCCACCGGCGGGTTTACCGATTGCCTGTTGCAGCACGGTGCCGCGTTTGTGACCGGCGTGGATGTGGGCAGCGCCCAACTCCACCCGCAGCTGCGCACCGACCCGCGCGTGCTCTGCGTGGAGAACGTCAACGCCCGCAATCTGCAAACGGAAGACTTGCTCCAGGCCTTTGCCGCCAGCACCGGCGACGACGGCTTGTTCGAGGAAGAGCCGCCGGACGCGCATGCTGCGGATGTGCCATACGCAACCGAATATGAACTGATCGTGGTGGATCTGTCCTTCATCTCGCAGACCCTGGTGCTGCCAGCGCTCGTACCGCTGCTCAAGCCCGGGGGCATCCTGCTCAGTCTGGTCAAGCCGCAATTCGAATTGCAGCCCGGCCAAGTGGGTAAAGGCGGCATCGTGAAGGACGCGACGCACTATGTTTTTGTCGAGCAGCGCCTGCGTGAAGCCTGCGCCGCTCTCGGCCTGACGGTCACCGCGTGGTTCGACTCGCCGCTGCAAGGCGGCGATGGCAACCATGAATTCTTTATCTGCGCCCGCAAGCCGGTCGCCTAAGCCTTGATCATGATGAGTACACCATGTCTTCACCAACCCGGATTCCAGTCAGTCTGGAATTCTTCCCCCCGAAAACGGCGCAAGCCGCCGCCACACTCCCCCTGACCCGTCAGGCTCTGTATCCGCTGCAACCCGCGTTCTGCTCCGTGACGTATGGGGCAGGTGGCAGCACGCAGGCTGGCACCTTTGCCACGGTGGCCGACATCCTGACCGAAGGCTGCGAAGCCGCTGCGCATTTCACCTGCATCAACGCCACCCGCGCTTCGGTGCGCGCGCAATTGCAGCAACTGCGGACCATGGGCGTGCGCCGTCTGGTCGCCTTGCGGGGCGATTTGCCTGCGGGCTACCAAGGCGGCGACTTCCGCTACGCCGCTGAGCTTGTCGCGTTTATCCGCGAGGAAACCGGCAGCCATTTCCGCATCGAAGTGGCCGCCTACCCCGAGGTGCATCCGCAGGCTGTCAGCGCGCGGGACGACGCACAGGCCTTCGCCGCCAAGGTGCGCGCCGGTGCCGACGGTGCGCTGACGCAGTACTTCTACAACGCCGACGCTTATTTTCGTTTTGTGGACGAGGTGCATGCCTTGGGTGTGGATGTGCCGGTGGTGCCGGGCATTCTGCCCATCGGCAACGCGGCGCAGTTGATCCGCTTCTCCGACGCCTGCGGGGCCGAGATTCCGCGCTGGCTGCGACTGCGTTTGCAGGGCTTTGGCGATGACTTGGCTGCTGTGCATGCCTTCGGTTTGGATGTGCTGACCGACTTGTGTGAGCGGCTGCGCGCGGGCGGCGTGCCGGGCTTTCACATCTACACCATGAACCAGAGCGCGCCGACCTTGGCGCTGTGTGAGCGCTTGGGGCTGGTGCGAACCTTGCCGCAGGCGCTGGCCGCTTAAGCCGCAAGCCCCGCTGGTCAGGAACCGCTGTCGAGTGTGGAGCTGGCGTTGCCGTCCTGGGCCAGAACGGCGGCGAGTTGCGGCAGGGCGTCTTTGAGCGCAGCTTTGAGCGTGAAGGGCGGGTTGATCAGAAACACCCCGCTGGCGGGCAGGCCAGGCCGCACGGTCTGGCCGTCATCGCCCAAAAGCAGCTTGCTCGATTTGACGGTGAGCGTGGCGTGTAACCAGGCTTTGCCGGCTTTCATGGCCAGCGACTTGAGCTTGCGCGGCACGTCATGCGCCTCGGGACGCGGGATGATCGGGTACCAGACCATATAGGTGCCCGTGGCAAAACGCAGTAGCGCGTCGGCCACCATGGCGTTCAGGCGCGGGTAATCGGTTTTGATCTCATAACTCGGGTCACAAAGCAGCAGCGCGCGTCGCGTGGGGGGTGGCAAAAATTTGCGTACGCCTTCAAAGCCGTCTTCGCGCAGCACCGCGACCTGCCGCCCCGCCTCGAGCTGGGCGATATTGGCCGCCAGGGTTTTCGCGTCGGTGGGGTGGAGTTCAAAGGCCTTGAGCTTGTCGCGCCCGCGCAGTTGCTGCTGGATGATGAACGGCGAGCCCGGGTAGACGCGCGCCTGCGGCCCCGTATTGAAGCTCGCCACCATGTCCGCGTAATCCTGCACCACTGGAGTGAGAACCTGGCCGCCAGCGTGTGCCGCCATCAGTTTCACAAAGCCCTGCGCCGCCTCGGCGCTGGTTTGCGCGTAATCGCCGTCGAGGCGGTACAGGCCCGCTCCTGCGTGGGTATCTAAAACAGTAAAGGGCGTGTCTTTTTGCGCCATGTGCTTGAGCACGGCCAGCAAAATGGTGTGCTTGAGCACATCGGCATGGTTGCCTGCGTGGAAGGCGTGGCGGTAACTGAACATGCGGGGATGGTACCCCGTCAACTCCCATGTTCTTTCATTAGACTTAAACCAGATGTCCAAGATGTTTTCACCGCTCGTTGTGTTGTTAGTCCTGCCCCTGGGCGGCTGCGGGCTGGTCACAACCCAGTCGGTTTACGAAGGTTTTCGCACACAGCAACGCATCAAAGACGCGGGGTCACAGGTATCGCCTGATGCGCCCGGGTCGTACGATGCCTACCAGAAAGAGCGGGAGAAGGGGAAATCTGCACCTGAGGAAATTGAACAACCCTGATCGGGCGCGCCGGGGTTTGATCCAGGTCATGCAAACGCGTTTTGCTCTCGGGACAAGCGCACAAGCGCGCCGCGGCGAATCACAATCGGTGTAAGCACTTTTGCTCTATCGCCAAATGCAGGAACCGCCTCAATGTCCCATTACCACGCTGTCGTCTGGATCGACCATGTGCAAGCCCACGTCATCCACTTCAGCCCCGACGGTGTCGAGAAGTTTGTGGTCCAGCCCCACCACCCGCACCACAAGTTGCACTCTACGGCTGGAACCCTCGGTGACGGCCGACTGCCCGAAGACAAGGACTACTACCACCGCGTGGCACAGGCCCTGGCAGGGGCGCACGAGATTTTGGTTGTCGGCCCCGCCCAGGCCAAGCTGCACCTGGTGAAACACATCCACGCCCACGACCATGCCCTGGTTCCCAGATTGGTGGGCGTGGAGACCGTGGATCACCCCTCGGATGGCCAGCTGGTGGCGTATGCGCGCAAATATTTTCGAGCCAAAGACGTGATGCTCTAGCGCTGCCGCAAAGAGCCCAGGAAAACCCAGACTCACGCCAGTTACAATCCCGCCTCTGGCCCGGTAGCTCAGTCGGTAGAGCAGAGGATTGAAAATCCTTGTGTCGGTGGTTCGATTCCGCCCCAGGCCACCAGATTTACACCGTAGTTTCGCGAGGTACTACGGTGTTTCTTTTTGTACTGCCGGCGGGTTCAGAACCGCCAACACTTCCGTCAGGGACGTCCCTTCAAAGTTGGGGCTTTCGCCAATCTCCTCAAACGGATGCCC
>CANIRI010000080.1 GCA_947469815.1 Comamonadaceae bacterium
ATTTTGGCGGGTCTCTTGGGCTACACCTTTATGCCGATCAACATGATCCGCTTTCGCCGCATGTGGCCCCTGGGCAGCATCGACCGTGGCTATGTCCACCCCTTCCACCCGATACCGACGCTGACGCTGGGTGCTCTGTGTGCCTTGACTTTTGTCGCGGTATCGCTGGGATATGGTCGCAATTTGCTGGCCATCATGGCCTTCTTTATTGTGATTTCGGTCTGGTTTGTGGTGCGCCGCTACCAGTTCGTGCGCCGGGGTGACCAGTTCACCATGAACTGGCCGCGCCCCATCGGTTACTGATCGCCCGTCGGCTAGGACCCTCTGGGGTTCTAGCGCGGTTTGTCTGCTTCTTCTCCGACCGTGCCGCAACAGTTCCAAGCCGCCGCATTCTTAGGGGTCGCACTGCTTGTGCTGGTCTGGATGTTGCGCCGGCACAGCCGGGACTTGCGCCAGGAGCGCAGTGTTCTGTTTGACGATTGCCTGTCCCTGTTTTCGGATTGCAATCTGAGCCAGTCTGGGACACGCTACCCGCAGCTTCGCGCGCAATGGTCTTGCGGGACACACACCTATCCGGTGTCTCTGCGTGCGATAGCTGACACGCTGCAGACCCGTCGTTTGCCGCCTTTGTGGCTGATGATTGATGTGCGATGGGCCCTGGACCTGAAAGGCACGCTCGATGTGCTGGTACGCCCCACGGGCGTCGAGGTTTTTTCGCCTTCGCGCGACCTCCCCTACCGCCATGAGCTGCCGGGACACTGGCCACAAAACAGCCTCCTTAAAAGCAGCCTGCACGACGTGCCCGGCGTGCTCGCGCACATCGACCAAGCAGCCTGCGCGCTGCTGGCCGATCCTTACTCCAAATGCCTGACGCTGCGCCCGGATGGTCTGCGCTATGTGCTGCAAATCGCCCAGTCCAGCCAGGCCCACTACATGGTGCTGCGCAACGCCTACTTTGGCAGCCAGCGGCTCGATCCGCAGCAGCTGCACAGCAAGATGGTCTTGCTTGGCGAGATACTGAACACATTGAAAGCCACCGATGCCTGAGACCAGCCCAGCGCCGAAGCCTCCGCATCCACGCCTGGTTCTGGCTTTGGGTCTGCTACTGCCCTGCGTCGGTCAGGTACTCAACCGCACGCCGCAGCGGGCCCTGACCTTCCTGTTTTTCGCGGTGCTGTTCGGTTGGGTGACGATGAATTTGGTAACAGCACAGGTGTGCGCGGCGCGGGGCTATCCCGCTTGGCGCTGCTTTGTGGCGCAACACGCAGGGCTGCTGTTCATCTGGTTGGTAGCGGCCATGGACGCCTACCAGCATGCGCGCGTTCGCTGGGTGGAATTCCATTTCCGCCAGGCACCATAAAGCGCCCGGCCGCGCCTATTTGCAGGCGAACTGGAATTGGGCCTCGTCCAGGGCGGCCGCTGCTACCGGTCCGAAGGTTCCAGCCGCGTCGTAGCCATAGAGCGGATCGCCTTTGCTCAGCTGACTGGCAAACAGCATGGTCTTCAAGGACCGCTGCTGACGGCTGGCGCAGTCGAACTCTTTGAGTTCCCGGATCGACTGGTAGTTGGTCCACAGCAAAGGCGGCGGCAGGCGAACCGACTGGGTGGCCTTGTAGTCCGCCATAAACCAGGCGCGCACGACATTACCGGTCTTTTTCCGGGTATTGGCCTCACCGTAGAGGTTGAAACTTTCGGTTTTGGCAACAAAGGACCAGTCTGCCCAGACTGGCATTGCGACAAACAAGATCAGGAGTAAGCAGCGGCGCATGAGGAACTCTCCATATTGCGCCCCTCCTGGGTTCCTGCCGCCGACCCAAGCGCAATATGCGCAGGTTTATCGCAGCAAAATGACCCCCAGCAAAACAACTGCAGCACCGGCAAGCCACCAAATCAAAGACCCGGAGTTAGCAACTGGTGCAGGGGAAGGCGTATGTGCTGTATCGACCGCAGACGCATAAGCTTGAGGATATTTGGCTTGCATAGCTGCATCAAATCGTTTGAAGAAGTCTTCTGCCAATGATTTTGCGGCCCCATCGATCAGCCGTTGCCCGAGTTGGGCGACCTTGCCGCCAACCGATGCTTGGACCGAATAACTCAGGGTATGGCCCTTGCCGGTGGGCGTGAGCTGTACCTTGGCGCTACCTTTGCCATGGCCCGCCGGGCCGCCCTGCCCCTCGAAGCTGATGGTGTAACTCTGGGGGGGATTGATGTCTGACAGGGTAATTTTGCCGGTGAACTTGGCTGACACGGGGCCGATTTTCAGGGCCATGCCAATGGAATAGGCGTCCGGCCCGGTGGACTCCACCTTGTCGCATCCGGGTATGCACTGCTTCAGTACCTCGGGGTCGTTGAGCGCCTCCCAGGCCTGTTGTTGGGTGATCGCCAATTCGCGGCTGCCTTGCATTTCCATTTTCAATCCTTTCGGTATCGGTTCACGTGCTGTCCCGCCTAGCGCTTCATCAGCTGCGCCAGGCTTTGGGCCAGATCTTCCAGCTTGGTCAGGTTATGGATCGCCACCATGCCGTGGGCCACGCGGTTCAAAGCCTGCGCGCCCTGCGCAAGCGGGGCATAGCCCTCAAAGCGCAGCAGCGGGTTGAGCCACAGAATCCGCCGCGTGTGCAGCTTCAGCCAGGCCAGTTCCTGCGCCAGCTCCTGCGGCTCCCCGGTATCCAGACCATCGGTGACGATCAAAACCAGGGTGCGCCGCCCGACCAACTTGCGCGCATGGTGCCTGCGCAAGCTTTCCAGAGACTGACCGAGCTGCGTCCCGCCCGCAAAATCTTCAATCAGCGCATTGGCATGGTCCAGCATGGCGTCGGTATCGCCCAGCTTGAATGCGCTGGTCAAATCCGTCAGTTGCGTCCCGAAGGCAAACACCTCGCGCTGCTTGTGCTGCCGGGTGGCCGCATGCAAGAAAGCCAGCAGCAAACGCGCATAGCGCTCCATAGACCCCGACACATCAACCAGCACCAGCAGCGGCAGCGCCTGGGCACAGCGCTGGCGCTTGGGCAAGTGCAGCATCTCGCCGCCCAAACGGACCGACTCCCGCACCAGGCTGGGCCAATGCAATTGGTTACCCCGGCCCCCGGCGCGCATGCGGCGGCTGGGCACCTCCGGCAGGGGCAAGGCAATATCCCGCGCCAGCCGCTCCACCAGCCGGTACTCGGTAGCCGACAGCGCGTTGAAATCCGCGTGGCGCAGGCGCTGCACATCGCTGGCGGTCATGGCGGCGTCGAAGTCCACCTTCTGGTCTTCGCCAGTGGGATTGGCCTGGTGGCCCACTTGGGTTTGTGGCGAAAGGGCCTCACGCACGCGGGGGCGGCGCTTGCTGGGCTCGGCCTTGCCCTCGGCGCTGGGCAGCATTTGCGCCAGCAGCTTGTGCGCCATGTTGGGGTCGCGGAAAAATGCATCGAACAATTCGCGAAAGACCGCGCGGTCCTGCTCACGGCTGACCAACACGGCTTCCAGCGCGGCGCTCAGGTCATCGCGGTTGTGCAAACCCACCGCCATGGCGGCCTGTGCTGACAAGGCGATGCGGGAACTGTCCACCGGCACCCCGGCGCGGCGCAAGGTACGCCCGAACGCCGAGAGGTTGCCCGCGAACTTGCCGGTTCGCGCATCGCCCAGATTCATGCAGCGGGTTCCGGTGGCGTCAGCACATCCTCGGCCAACGCCAGGGTCAGCGCGGCGACATCCTCACGCTGCTTGAACATGATGCCGGCGGTATCGCGCATGACCTCTGGATCCAGCACCAGGGTGTCGAGCGCCACCAGGGCCTTGGCCCATTCCACGCTCTCGGCAATGCCCGGCGCGCGTTGAAACGCATTGGAAAAAGGCATGCTGCGCAACCGTGTCACAACGTCGGCGACCTGCTGGGCCAATGCGGCGGGTGCCTGTGGCACCTGGGCGCTGATGATGGCCAACTCCCGGTCCCGCTCCGGGTAGTCCAGCCAGTGGTACAGGCAGCGCCGCTTGACCGCGTCGTTGAGCTCGCGGGTGCGGTTGCTGGTAAGGATGGTCACGGGTTTGACCGCCGCCCGCACCGTACCGATTTCCGGGATGCTGACCTGGTATTCACCCAGGTACTCCAGCAAAAAAGCCTCAAAGGGCTCATCAGCGCGGTCCACCTCGTCAATCAGCAATACCGCACCCGGCGCAGGTGCCTCCAGCGCCTGCAACAGCGGGCGGCGGATCAGGTAGCGGTCCTGGTAGACCTCGCGCTCGACCTGCGCAACCGTGTCGCCGCCGGCGGCTTCCAAGCGGGCCTGGGCGGCACGCATGTGCAGCAACTGCGCCGCGTAGTTCCACTCGTACAACGCTTCGCGCTGCTCCAGACCGTCATAACACTGCAGCCGCAATAGCTGGCGCTGCAGGGCGATGGACAAGGCTTTGGCCAGCTCGGTCTTGCCTACGCCGGGCTCGCCTTCCAACAGCAAGGGGCGCTCGAGTTTCAGGGCCAGAAAAACGGCCGTGGCCAAACGCCGGTCGGCAAAATAACCCGCAGCCCGCAAGGCCTCAATCAGCGCATCGACAGAAGAAAAATTATTCATAAGCGATCAAAAAAAAGGCCCCGGGCTCAACACACGGGGCCAGTGACGCGTCATGGCGCCGTCCTTGACTCTACCCCAGGCACTGCGCCACAGCCCGCTGCGTCTGCACGCTGATCAGGTTGGCGCGGTAGGCGGCGCTGGCGTGGATGTCGGCGTTCAGCTCGCTGGCATCGATATCCACCGCCGCAGCCGAAGCCACGGTGAAGCTCTTGTTCAAGGCATCTTCCAGCCCTTTGTGGCGGAACACGCCGGACCCGGCACCTGTCACGGCCACGCGCACGCCGGAGGCGGTCTGGGCCAGGAAGACGCCGACCAGCGCAAAGCGCGATGCGGACTGAACGAACTTCATGTACGCGGCTTTTTTGGGCTGCGGGAAGCTGATCGCCGTGATGATTTCACCCGTTTCCAGCGCGGTGGTGAACATGCCATGGAAAAAGTCATCGGCCTCGATACGGCGCTTGTTGGTGTGAACCGAAGCGCCCAAGCCGAGCACAGCACTGGGGTAGCAGGCCGCCGGATCGTTGTTCGCCACCGAGCCGCCCATGGTGCCCATGGCCCGCACCTGGCGGTCGCCAATGTGCCCGGCCAAGTGTGCCAGCGCAGGAATCATGGAATGGACCAGCGGGTTGCTGGCCACGTCCATGTGGCGCGTCATGGCACCGATCACCAGGGCGTCGCCACTTTGCGCAATGCCCACCATCTCTTTGACACCGCCGAGATCGACCAGATGGCCGGGCTGGGACAGGCGCATCTTCATGGACGGCAGCAGGGTCTGGCCACCGGCCAGAAGTTGTCCGCCGCCCGCAGCGGCAGCAACTGCCGCGTCCAGGGCGTTTGGACGGTCTAATGTGAATGCATACATGGTTTGTACTCCTGGTTCGCTTAGGCTTTGGCCGCTTGGATGGCTTCCCACACGCGGTGGGACGTTGCCGGCATGTCAAACTCTTTGACACCCAAGCCGTGCAGCGCATCGAGCACCGCGTTAATCACCGCCGGCGGCGAGCCGATGGCACCCGCCTCACCGCAGCCTTTGGTACCCAGCGGGTTGTGGGTGCAGGGCGTACAGACATTGCCGATTTTGAATTCCGGGAAATCGTCGGCGCGCGGCATGGTGTAGTCCATGAAAGAGCCGGTGAGCAACTGGCCCGTTTCACGGTCATACACGCAGTTTTCCATCAGCGCCTGGCCAATGCCTTGCACCAGACCGCCGTGGACCTGGCCTTCCACAATCATCGGGTTGATGATGGTGCCGAAGTCGTCCACCGCAGTGAACTTCTCGACGCGGGTCACGCCGGTGGCAGGGTCCACTTCCACTTCGCAGATGTAGGTACCGGCCGGGAAGGTGAAGTTGGTCGGGTCATAGAACGCGGTTTCGTTCAGGCCCGGCTCCAGCTTGTCCAGCGGGTAGTTGTGCGGCACATAAGCGGTGAGCGCCACCTGACCAAAAGTCACCTTTTTGTCAGTGCCTTTGATGGTGAACTCGCCATTGGCAAATTCGACGTCGGCGTCGCTGGACTCCATCAAATGGGCCGCAATTTTCTTGGCCTTGGTCTCGATCTTGTCCAGCGCCTTCATGATGGCGGCGCCACCAACCGAAATCGAACGTGAGCCATACGTACCCATGCCAAAAGGCACGCGACCGGTGTCGCCGTGGACCACGTCCACCGCCTCAACCGCAATACCCAAACGGGCCGCTACCACCTGCGCAAACGTGGTCTCGTGACCCTGGCCGTGGCTGTGCGAGCCGGTGAAAACCGTCACGCTGCCGGTGGGGTGAACGCGGATTTCGCCGCACTCAAACAAACCGGCACGGGCACCCAAAGCGCCCGCGATATTGCTGGGCGCGATGCCGCAGGCCTCGATGTAGCTGGAGTAGCCGATGCCGCGCAGCAGGCCTTTGGACGCACTCGCTGCTTTGCGGGCTGCGTAGCCGGCGGTGTCGCCCAGAATTTGGGCTTTATCCATGCAGGCGCGGTAGTCCCCGATGTCGTATTGCAATGCCACCGGTGTCTGGTAGGGCCAGCTGTTGATGAAATTGCGTTTGCGGATTTCGTCTTGGGCGATGCCCAATTCCCAACCGCAGCGGCTGACCAGACGTTCCAGCAGATAGGTTGCCTCGGGGCGACCGGCGCCGCGGTATGCGTCCACCGGCGCGGTGTTGGTGAACCAGGTGTCCACTTCGACATAAATTTGCGGGCAGGTGTATTGGCCGGCCAACAAGGTTGCGTAAAGGATGGTGGGGACTGCCGTCGAGAAGGTCGACAAATACGCACCCAGGTTGGCGTCGGTGTGCACCCGCATGGCCAGGAACTTGCCGTCTTTGTCCATCGCCATTTCGGCGTGGCTGACGTGGTCACGGCCATGGGCGTCGGTCAGGAAAGACTCGGAACGCTCGCAAGTCCACTTGATGCTGCGGTTGACCTGCTTGGCAGCCCAGGTCAAGGCCACATCTTCGGCATACAGGTAAATCTTGGAGCCGAAACCGCCGCCCACGTCGGGTGCGATCACGCGCACTTTGTGCTCGGGCAGACCCAGCACAAAAGCTGTCATCAGCAGGCGCTCGACGTGCGGGTTCTGGTTGGAGACATACAGCACATATTCTTCGGTGGCGCGGCTGTAGTTGCCAATGGCCACGCGTGGCTCCATAGCGTTGGGGACCAGTCGGTTGTTGATCAAGTCCAGCTTGGTCACATGGGCGGCAGCGGCAAACGCGGCGTCCACTTGGCCTTTGTCGCCCAGGGCCCATTTGAAGCAATGGTTATTCGGGGCAGCATCGTGCAATTGCGCGCCTTTGGCTGCGTCACGCACGTCGACCACTGCGGGCAGCACGTCGTAATCCACGACCACTGCCTCGGCAGCATTCTTGGCCTGCTCAAGGCTGTCAGCAATCACCATGGCGACCTGGTCACCGACGTGGCGCGCCTTGCCCAGCGCCAGCACCGGGTGCGGTGGCTCTTTCATGGGGCTGCCGTCGGGGTTGTTGATCAACCATCCACAGGGCAGTCCGCCCATCTTGCCTTCGAGGTCCTTGCCGATAAAGATCTTGACCACACCGGGCATTTTTTCTGCCGCGCTGATGTCAATGCTTTTGATGGTGGCGTGGGCGTGGGGGCTGCGCACGAAGATGGCGTAGCTTTGCGCGTCCATCGTGATGTCATCGGTGTAGTTGCCCGCACCGGTCAAAAAGCGGTAGTCCTCTTTGCGGCGCAGGGATTCGCCGATATGGGGAAGCTTGGAAAAATCTGATGCACCCATGGTGTGTACTCCTTGATGGTGTTTAAGCTGCAGCCATGGCAGCAGCGCCTTGCTGCACGGCCTTGACAATGTTTTGGTAGCCGGTGCAGCGGCAGAGGTTGCCCTCGAGCTGCGCGCGCACTTCGCTTTCGCTGGCTTTGGGGTGGTTGGTGCACAGGTCGATCGCGCTGATCACCATGCCCGGCGTGCAGAAGCCGCATTGCAGCCCGTGGCAGTCTTTGAAAGCCGCTTGCATGGGGTGCATGGTGCCGTCGGCTGCCGCCACACCCTCGATGGTGGTGATGGCCGAACCGTCCACCTGGGCTGCCAGCACGTTGCAGGATTTGATGGCGCGGCCGTCTTTCATAACGGTGCACGCGCCGCACTGGGCGGTGTCGCAACCCACGTGGGTTCCGGTCAACTTCAGCTGCTCGCGCAGCACCTGCACCAACAAAGTGTGGGGTGGCACGTCAACCGTGGTGTCTTTGCCGTTGACTGTTAAATGAACTTGCATGAGCCTTCTCTCCATCGTGGGGGGTTACGAATCCAGCGTCCATTATTGTGGTTCCACCCCGCGCAAGGCCTAGGGCGAAACCCTAGGTTTCCCTCTAAAGTCGGCGCGTCTGGCCCCGGCTTCACGGGCCCGGCGCGCGGCCTGACCAGCGGCTTACGGACCGCCAGCGGCATATGCCCTTATATTGCCCCCTTCGTTGGAAATTTACCGAAGGAATAACAATGCAACTCGGAATGATCGGATTGGGCCGCATGGGCGGCAATATCGTGCGGCGTTTGATGCGCGGCGGCCACCAGTGCGTGGTTTATGACACCAATGCCAAAAGCGTGGAACAGCTCGCAGGCGAGGGCGCCACCGGCAGCCGCGACATGGCGCATATGGTCAGCCAAATGCCCAAGCCCCGCGCCATCTGGGTCATGCTGCCTGCGGGCGCGATCACAGAAGCCACGGTGACCCAACTGGGCGAGTTGCTGGAAGCCGGTG
>CANIRI010000081.1 GCA_947469815.1 Comamonadaceae bacterium
TACATGCAGGCTGTTGCCCAGCACTGTGACCATGTCACCCGGTGCGGCCAGGTACTTGGCCTCTAGGGTTGGGCGATCGATATCGGGGGTCCATAAGGCCCAGCCGCCAGCGCCGACCAGCGCAGAAAAAAGCCAAAAAACCATCATGGTTTTTCGCATGAAGCCCCGGAAATCGAACGCCCGGTCAGATCTTGACCACGATGCGCCCCCGCACCTGTCCGGCCATCAAAGCCTGGGCTTTTTCCACCGCCTGGTCGAGGCTGATTTCTTCCACCATGGACGCCAGTTTGGCGCTATCCAGATCACGCGCCAACCGGTCCCAGGCCGTTTGGCGCAGCGCACGCGGTGCCATCACCGAATCGACGCCGAGCAGCGCCACGTTGCGCAAGATAAAGGGCACCACCGTTGTCGGCAAATCACGTCCTTGCGCCAGACCGCAGGCGGCCACCGCACCGCCGTAGCGGGTTTGCGCCAGGGCGTTGGCAAGGGTGTGCGAACCCACGCTGTCCACCACCGCAGCCCAGCGCTCGGCTTGCATGGGTTTACCGGCGGCCGACAAGGCCGCGCGGTCTATGACTTCGTGCGCGCCCAAGGCCTGCAAATAAGCGGCCTCGCTCAGCTTGCCGGTGCTGGCCACCACCCGGTAGCCCAGGCTGGACAACAAGGCCACGGCCACACTGCCCACGCCGCCGCTGGCTCCGGTGACCAGCACCTCACCATCACCCGGTTGGACGCCGTGGCGCTCCAGCGCCATCACGCACAGCATGGCGGTGTATCCCGCAGTGCCAATGGCCATGGCCTGGCGGGCGCTGAAGGCCGCCGGGCGGCGCACCAGCCAGTCGCCCTTCAGGCAGGCCTGCTCGGCCAGACAGCCCCAGTGCGTCTCGCCCACGCCCCAGCCGTTGAGCACAAAGGCGTCGCCCGCCTTCCAGTCCGGGTGCTGCGATTCCAGCACCGTGCCCGACCCGTCAATACCCGCCACCATGGGCCACAAACGGACCACCGGCGCGGCGTTGGTGATCGCCAGGCCGTCTTTGTAGTTGAGCGTGGAGTAGTCGACGCCGACACGCACTTCGCCAGCGGATAAATCCGGTGCGGCAATGTCAGCGACGCTGGCGTTGAATACGGGTTCTTTGTGGAGCAATAGGGCGCGCATGGAGTACTTTCAGTGCATAGAACGGGAACAAGGCGGCGATTCTGACTCAGCCGGGCCGGGTCATACGAAACAGGTGATCGGGGTCCAAGGTGAAGTAGTCACCGGGGCCGCCCGCTCGCATCACGGGCTGGCCTTTTGCCGTCTGGTAAATGCCGTCTTCAATCAGGCTGTCATCGATATGGACCGCGACCACTTCACCCATGGTCAGCCAGGTGTTCAGCGCCGTGCCGGCATGGCTCTGGAGCTGGATGATCTGCGTGACTTTGCATTCCATGGCCACCAAACTGGCGGCCACGCGGGGCACTTTGACCAGGAGCGAGGCTGCGGTTTCCAACCCCGCCAGTTCAAATTCGTTCACACCATACGGCACGGGCGCGCAGCTTTGGTTCATGGCCTCGGCGAGCGGGCGACTCACCAGGTTCCAAACAAACTCACCGGTGGTGCGGGCGTTGCGTACGCTGTCTTTGTCACCCAGGCTGGAAAAGCCGATCAGCGGTGGGGTGTAGTTGAAAGCATTGAAAAAACTATAGGGTGCGAGGTTGGGCTTGCCGTCCTCGGAACAGGTCGAAATCCAGCCTATGGGGCGGGGGGCGATGATGGCGTTGAAGGGGTCATGGCGCAGGCCGTGGCCATTGCGGGGCTCGTAGAAATGCATGGGCGTTTTGAAAGATGCGGGCGTTGATGGGTTTGCGCCAGCTCAGGCGCGCTTGCCATCACTTTTACCGTTACCAAAAAGCGCCACCAAATCATGGGTTTGCAGGGTCTGGCGACCCGGCTGCAGATGGTCTTTGATATGGCCCAGATGCGCGCGCATCAGCGCTTCGGCCTGGTCGGCATTGCCCGCACGCAGGGCGGCGACGATGGCGTTGTGTTCATCGTCGCGGCAGTTGCTGAAACCGGCGTCGCCGTACATGGCAATGATGATGGAGCTGCGGGTGATCAGGTCTTTGACGATGCGCAGCGTGACGGTGTTGTCGGCCACCTGGGCCAGCGCGGCGTGGAACTGACCGGACAGGCGGATCGCCTCGCGCCGGTTGCCTGCGGCATGCGCGGCGGCCTCTTTATCCAGATGGACTGCCAGCGCCTTGATGCCCACGCGCTTGATGCGCTGCGCCGCCAGACGCGCCAGCGGCGGCTCGATCAGCAGGCGGGCCTCAAAGACTTCGCGCGCCTGGTCCGCCGTGGGTTGGGCCACATACGCGCCGCGGTTGGGCTGCAGCTCCACGACCTCGCGGCTGGCCAGAATCAGCAGGCTGCGCCGGATCCGCATACGCCCGACACCGAAGGCCTCGCACAGCGCCGCTTCGGACAGCTTGGCCCCAGGCGCCAAGCGCTGGTCCATCACTGCTTCGTATATGCGTTCGACGATGCGCGCTTCCTCCGCATCGTCCTGACTGACCATCGTCACCATGGGAAACACTCTCCTCGCTAGGCGGGCAAAGCCGTGATTGTCCGGGCAAAAACCTGATAGCCCCCATTTGTTAACGATATTCCCCCACCGGCATGCGTAGAAACCCGTATGGGGCGTTTTGCTGGGCCTAGGATTTACCCCAATGGTCGGCCAAATTGTTCAAAATGGATTGACTCGATTGTTAACAACATGCATGATCCTGCCACCAACCGTCCGTGCAATCGGTCCGTTTTGGTTGCATCTCCCTTCACCCTGTCTTTCATCCTTCCCCTAGGAGCCTCTACATGAAAAAACGCAATTTCCTGGTCTCTGGCGTGATGAGCGCCGTACTCGGCCTGACCGTCAGCAGCGCGGCATTCGCGGCCAACCCGGTTCTGAAAATCGGTTTTGTCGGCGTGACTTCCGGCCCGGCCGCAAGCTGGGGCATCTCCAACCAGCGCTCGATGGAAACACGTGCCGACTGGATCAACGAAACCGGCGGCGTGAAAATCGGCGGTACCACCTATGACGTGCAAATCGTGGCGTTTGACGACCAGAAAGACCCCAAGCGCGCCATTGCCGGTATGGAAAAAATGGCCCAGGAAGGCATCCACTATGTGGTCGGCCCCAATGTGGATGACGGCGCTGCCGCTGTGCGTCCAGTGGCAGAAAGCCGCGGCATCATGTATTTCCCCTACGCCTTCCCCAAAGAGCTGTACGTCAAGCCCGCCAGCAACGCGATTTTGGGCATGGTTGCTAACTACCAGTCCGGCCCCGCGATTTACAAGCACCTGATGAAGGAAAAGGGCGTCAAAAAGGTCGCCTTTGTCGCAGCCAACGAGTCCGACCCCTTGAGCCAGCGTGACAGCGGCGCTGCTGCTGCCAAGGCCCTGGGCCTGAACGTCGTATCGGCTAACGTGACCTACCAGGTCGACACCACCGACTTCACACCCGTGCTGCTGCCCGTGCTCAAAACCCAGCCAGACCTGCTGGTTCTGTCTGGCGTGGCACCTGCCCAGGCACCGCAGCTGATCCGCTCGGCACGCGAAATGGGCTTCAAGGGCCTGATCTCCACCGAGACCGCGCAAGACGCCAATGTGCTCAAAGAAGGAGCGGGCAAACTGGCTGACGGCTTCATCTCGGTTGGCGGTGCATCCACCCCCCAACTAGCCTCCGACAAGATGCGCGAATTCGTGGCCCGCTACACCAAGAAATTCGGCGAGTACAACGACGAGTCCAACACCAAGGTTTACGCCCTGGAATACATCCTGGAAACCCTCAAGGCCAACCCCAAAGGTTTGACCGACGTGAAAGAGTTCCAGAAAACCATGGACAAGTTTGAAGCGCCCAACCCCTATATGGTGGGCAACGCCAAACTGAAATATGTGGGCACCTCATCCTTCGGCCAAAAGCGCCAGGTCTCGGTGCCGCTGGTCGTCAATGTGTACAAAGACGGCAAGTTCGAGACCATGTTCGTGGCCAGCGTCGACTGATCCTGCGGATCTGCTGACCCGGCGGCAAGTGTGGCGCGTGCCACGCTTGCCGCTTTAAGCTCTAAAGCGTGATAGCAAGGCGTGCATGGAACAAGTGCTTGTAAACGGTCTGTACCTGGGGGCGCAATACGCGCTGATTGCACTGGGTCTGACGCTGATTTTTTCCCTGATGAACGTGCTCAATTTCGCCCACGGCCAGATGTATGTGCTGGGCGGATTTGTGACCTATACCGTGGTGGCCCAATTCGGGCTGCCCTTTATCGTCGGGCTGCTGGCCTCCGGCGTGGCGCTGGCCGTCATTGGCGCGCTGGTCGAGCGCTTTTTATTCCGCTCGGTGATCCGCAACTCCAAGCGCGAGGAAAGCACCATGTTGCTGGCCGCGGGCATTGCGTTTTTTCTGGACGCGGTGATTCTGTTGGTCTTTGGCGAAAAGCAGCGCGGCTTGCCCAAAATTGTCGATGGCGTCCTGAACTGGGACTTCATCATCATCATGCCCTATGACCGCATCCTGATCGGGGTGCTGGCGCTGGCGCTGGTGGCGGTTTTTATTCTCTTTATGCAGCACTCCAAAACCGGCCGCGCCATGCGCGCCTTGGCGCAGGACAAAGTGGCTGCGCGCCTGATGGGCGTGGACGTGGACCGCTACTCCATGATCGGCTTCGCCCTGGGTGCCATGCTGGCCGGCATCGTCGGCGGCTTGCTGGTGACGATTACCGGCATCAACCTGGGCATGGGTGGACCGACATCCATCAAGGCTTTCATGATGATCATGATTGGCGGTGCTGGCGTGATTTCCGGCGCGATTCTGGGCGGCTTCATCCTGGGCATGATGGAAAGCGTGGGCCTGACCCTGCTGGCCTCATCCGGCGAGATCACCTACCTGGCCATTTTTGCCTCGCTGATGGTGTTTCTGGCCATCCGCCCCCAAGGCCTCATGGGCAAACCCTGGGGCTGATATGCGCAATTCCCAACGCTGGGCTTCTGTTGCCCTGTTCCTGGTGATCGTGTTGGTCATCGTGCCCGCGGCCATTGCCGCATCCGGCCGCGTCGATCTGTACTACACGCTCACGGCGGTTGCGCTTTTGTCCATTGCCTCAGCCGGCGTGTGGCTGACTTTTTACATCGGCCGCATCAACATCGGCCAGGGCGCGTACGCGCTGGTAGGTGGCTATGTGTCGGCTATTCTGATCACCAAGGGCGATATCAGCTTCTGGTGGACCCTGCCCCTGGCCGGAACCTTTTGCGCCCTGCTCTCCGTGCTGATCGGGCTGCCGATTTTGCGGCTGCGCGGCGTCTACTTTGCGATGGTGACGCTGGTGCTCACCGAGGTGAGCCGGCTCACCGCACTGGCCATGCCCTTTACCAATGGCGCCAAAGGCATCACCTCAATCCGCCTGCCTGCTGAGCTCAACATCTTCGGCATGACCGTGATCCCGGACTTCACCACGCTGGCCAACCCCAAGCTGGCTTTCTATTTCATGGCCGTGGTCATGATGGTGCTGACCTACGCGGTGTTGTGGCGCATCGTCCATTCGCGGCTGGGGCATTTGTGCCGCTCCTTGCAGCAAAACGAAGAACTGGCCTCTTCCATCGGCGTGAATATCGCCTGGCTGCGGGTGCTGGCCTATGCGATTTCGTCTTTTCTGGGTGGCATTGCCGGGGCCAGTTTCGTCGCAATTTCGCAGTCGCTCTACCCGTCATCCTTTCAGATCACCGACAGCGTGAACTTCATGCTGAACTGCTTTTTGGGCGGCCTGGGCTTTGTGTTCGGCCCCATGCTGGGCACGCTGCTGCTGTACTTTGGCTGGGACTTGCTGTTTGCCACCGGCCGCTTCCAGTTGCTGATTTATTCGGGTCTGATGATCGCCCTGATGCTGTGGCTGCCCAATGGCGTGTTGAGCCTGATGGACCGCAAGGAGGCGCGTAAATGAGCGCCATCCTCGAAGTCAAAGGCGCGACCAAACGCTACGGCGGTCTGGTGGCGGTGAACAAGGTCAGCTTCTCGGTCAAGCAAGGCGAAATCCTCTCGGTCATCGGCCCCAACGGCGCGGGCAAGTCCACGCTGTTCAAGCTGATCGCCTCTTTTGTGCAAACCAGCGCAGGCGAGGTCTTGTTCCGGGGCGAGCGCATCAGCGATCTGGCCCCGCATGTCGTGGCCCGCAAAGGCGTGGTGCGCACCTTCCAGGAAACCACGATTTTCCGGTCCATGACGGTACGGGAAAACATCATCGTCTCGCACCACTTGCGCTCGCGCGCATCGCTGCTGGGCTTCTTTCTAGGCACCAAACTAGCGGCCGCTGACGAAGCCTTGTTCGCCCAGTCGGCCGATGACATCATTGAATTTTTGGGCCTGCACACCATCCGCGATGAGCTGGCCTCTAACCTGCCGCAAGGCCATTTGCGCGCGCTGGGCATGGCCATCGGCTTGGCTACGCAACCGACCGTGTTGCTGCTGGACGAGCCCTTTGCCGGCATGAACCACGACGAGACCATGCACATGGTGCAACTGGTGCGCAAGTTGCGCGAAGAGCGCGGCGTCACCGTGATGCTGGTGGAGCACGATATGCCGGCGGTGATGAAAATTTCGGACCGTATCGTGGTGCTCAACTTCGGTGAAAAAATCGCCGAGGGCACGCCCGCTGAAATCCAAAACAACCCCCAAGTCATCGAAGCCTATCTGGGCGCCGAAGACGCTGCCATCGGGATGTAGGCCATGACAGCGATGCTCCGCTTCGACAATGTCGAGCTCTATTACGACCAGATTTATGCGCTCAAAGGCGTGTCCATCACGCTCGAAGAGGGCGAAACCGTGGCGCTGATTGGTGCTAACGGTGCGGGCAAGTCATCCATCCTGCGCGCCATCACCGGGCTGGCAAAGCTGCACGCCGGCGAGATCTATTTCATGGGCGAGCGCCTGGACGGCACGCCCACCGCCGAGATCGTGCGCAAGGGCATTTCCATGGTGCCCGAAGGACGCCGGGTATTCCCCTTCATGTCGGTCAAAGACAACCTGTTGATGGGCGCATTCACCCGCGACGACAAAGCCGGTATTGCGCGTACGCTGGACAGCGTGTTGGAACGCTTTCCGCGCTTGCGGGAACGTTTTTCGCAGCAGGCCAGCACCCTCTCCGGTGGCGAGCAACAGATGATGGTCATAGGCCGCGCGCTCATGGCCAAGCCGCGCATGCTGCTGCTCGATGAGCCCAGCCTGGGCATTGCGCCCAAACTGGTGCAGGACATTGCCCGCGCCATCGTGGCCATCTCGCGTGATGAGAAAGTCAGCGTGTTGCTGGTCGAGCAAAACAGCCGCATGGCGCTATCCATCTCCAACCGCACCTACGCGCTGTCAACCGGCAAAGTCGTGTTGAGCGGCGAATCCAAGGCCCTGATGGGCGATGAACGAATCAAAGCCGCCTACCTGGGCGGGGAAGTCTGAAACACCATGCGCATTCTGGTCGTCAACCCCAACACCACGGCCAGCATGACGGCCAAAATCGCCGCTGCAGCCCAACGCGTGGCTGCGCCCGGCACCACCATCGTCGCGCTGACATCGCCGCACGGACCGGCTTCCATTGAAGGCTATTACGACGAGGCCATGAGCCTGGCCGGCTTGTTGCAAGCGGTGCGCGAGGCCAAGGACTTTGATGCCGTCATCATTGCCTGCTTTGACGACACCGGGTTGGACGCGCTGCGCTGCCTGACCGACAAGCCGGTCCTCGGGATTGGCGAAGCGGGCTACCGCATGGCGTCCATGCTGTGCAACAAATTCTCGGTGGTGACCACGCTGGGTCGCTCAGTCCCGGCCCTGGAACACAACCTGATGCGCTACGGCCTGGACCGCCAATGCCAGCGCGTGCGCTCTTCCGAGGTGCCGGTGCTGGAACTGGAACACGCTAAGCCCGAGGCCCTGAAAAAAATCGAAGACGAAATAGCACTGGCGCTGGAACACGACCGGGCGGAGGCCATCGTGCTGGGCTGCGCCGGTATGGCCGACCTGGCCCAGTCCCTGTCCCAGCGTTTTGGCGTACCCGTGCTCGACGGCCTGGCCTGCGCCGTTGGTTTGTGCGAGAGCATGGTGCGCCTGGGCCTGAGAACGTCCCGCCACGGGGGCTACGCGCCGCCTCCGGCGTCCAAACGGGAACCCGCCCGCCCTGAACGGAATTAACGCAAGGCCTCGGCCAGCAGTCGCACACCGGCGTCAATCCGGTCTACAGCAATCGAGGAATAGCCAATGCGCATGCGGTTACAGGCCCGTTGCGCATCCGCATAAAACACAGCGCCCGGCTCGATCACCACGCCGCGTGCCAGCAAGCGCGCGGCCAGTGCGTCCGTATCCAGGCCCTGCGGACCCTGCACCCACAGCGCCGAGCCGCCCAGCGTGGGCATGGGCTGCAAGGAAGGCGCGTGCTGCGCCAGCGCGGCAATCAGCACCCGCGAGCGTTCTTTGTACGCCGCATTGAGCCGGCGCACATAAGCGTCATGGAAGCCATGGGCGATAAAGCTGGCTGCGGCCTGCTGGTTGTTGGTGGAGACATGGCGGGTCATCAGGCGACGCATGGCGCGCAGTTCGCGCACTAAAGGCGCTGGTGCCACCAGATACCCCAGGCGCAAACCGTGGGCCAGGGTTTTCGACAAGCTGCCCAGATACAGCACGCGCCCATCGGCATCCAAGCTCTTGAGTGCA
>CANIRI010000082.1 GCA_947469815.1 Comamonadaceae bacterium
CGGGGCGCAGTACGCCGCGCAATCACAGGAACTGCTGGCCGGTGCCCAACCCAGCGCGACGCGCGCCCACCCTTTGTCGGGCATTGTTTTCCAGCGCGCGCTGGAATCTGCGGCGTATGTGCAGGGCGGGGAAAACTATGCCGCACCGGGCCAGTTGGTCGGGGATTTTTTGGGCGCGCGGGCATCGACCGCCTTCGGCACCGTGCAGCCCTCGTACCGGCCGGGCGTACACCTGACCGATTTGGCGCACAGCCTGCCCGCTTACGCGATTGCCGCGATCCGCGAAGCCTTGCCGGTTTTCGGGCGAAAGATCAAAGGCTTTGACATGGCCGATGCGGTGCTGACCGGGGTGGAGACTCGGACCTCCAGCCCCTTGAAGCTGCCGCGCGGCGAGGATTTGCAAAGCAGCAATGTGCGCGGCCTGTACCCGGCCGGCGAGGGTGCGAGCTATGCCGGGGGCATTTTGTCCGCGGGCGTAGATGGCATCCGCGTAGCGGAAGCCCTGGCGCTCGCTCTTTAGAACTAGACGCTGCGCGCATACCAGGGCCGACATCCGCTCGGCATTCTTGCGGGACCGCCTGGGTCTATCCAAAACCAAAACGCGAACCTATTTGAAGCTGAACCCGAGCTGTAGTACAGTTGCCAATAAATATTGGCTTTGGTCTTTACCAAAGTGTTTACAGCAGGGAGGATTTCATGGACATGTTCACGGTGTTTGCGCTGGGCCTCAGCGCCGCTGAAGAGCGGGAAATCGCCACGTTTTGCAAATTTGCCTCGCGCAAAACCCATTCCTGGTCGCAGACCCACACGCTGCGCAAGGCCACAGGCGTGGTCCTCGGCAGCGCGCTGCCAGCACACATTGCCGCAGCGGTGGCATTCCAGGCAGCGGGCGGGCGGGTCATTCTGCTCAACGGGGACGGGCAGCACGGCAGCCTGACTGCGGTTCGCAGGCCGCTGCAGTTGGATCGGGCTTTTTCGATATTCAACCACTTCAAAAGCCAGTTCGCAGCAGACCCGCGCGGGCCGCATGAGTCGGCCTTTGCGGTTTTCGAGGCGGCTTTTCCTGGGGCAACGGGTTCAGGCACCCACACGGATCCTGCCAAGGTAATGCCGCTCATCCGCGCGCCACTGACCAGCGAACCCGCTACCGGCGTAGCGCGACCGCAGCAGGTAAGCGCGCCCACCGTACTGGTGGTCGACGACAGCCCGGTGGCGCAAAACTACCTGCGAAACCGCGTGCTGGCGATGGGCTTGGAATGCGACGTGGCGACCAGCGGTGACGAGGCTTTGCTGATGATCGCCCAGACGCATTACGCCGTGGTTCTGCTGGACATCCACATGGAAGGCATTGACGGGTACCAAACCTGCCGGGCGATTAAGAATTTCAAAGGTGGTCCGGCGGTATCCAAGGTCGTCATGACCAGCAGCAAAACCGGCACGGTCGACAAAATCCGAGCGACCCTGGCAGGCTGTGACGGTTACCTGACTAAACCCATTAGTGACATTGCGCTGGCGCGCACCCTGTCCACGCTGATCGGGCTGGGCACAGCTACCCCAGCGTCCGATACGCCCATGCGTTCGGCACGCCCTCCATCCCAAGCAACGCCATAACAAGCAGGAGTCGAAATGAAAAAAGTCATGGTTGTAGAGGATTCCCCCGTGGACTCCGAACATTTGAGCAAAATTTTGCGCGGCGCGGGGTGTACGGTCAGCGTAGCCTCCTCAGGAGACGCGGCTTTGGACATGCTGCAAAACAACCGCCCAGACCTGGTGTTGATGGACATCAACATGCCCGGAACAGACGGCTTTGCCACGGCCCGAAAAATGGGCCGCCACGCCAGTATGAAAGACATACCCGTGGTTTTTGTCACCAGCAAAGACCAGAAAGCAGACCGGGTATTCGCCCAGATGCTGGGTGCCAAGGCCTACATCACCAAGCCCTACCAGGACGCCGACATATTGGCATTGATTTAGGCGCGACCGATCCGCTTGGAACTGACCATGCAAATCAACTCCGATGCAGTGGCATCTGTCGATGGAGACGCTGCTGAGAGCATGTGTCTCGCGTACCGGATCGGCTGTGGACCCTGGCAATTGGCAGTCGATGCCCAATGGGCCACCGGCATTTTGGACAGCTACGTACTGCAAGCCATTCCACGCGCTCCGCAATGGCTGGTTGGCTGCACGAACGTGGACGGCCTATTGGTACCGGTCATTGACTTGCTCTTGTTGCTGGACCCGGCGGCGGCAAGCGCACGTGGCGTAGGCCAAAGACCCCGCCTGCTGCTAGGGAGCCACTCTCCCGGGGATAACGAAGAAGCAATCGGCCTTCTGTTCACCGGACTCCCACAGCAAGTAGCCACTACCCGTAGCGCATTACCGGCAAATTTTGAAGCGCCACCGCTGCTGCGCGGGATGGCGCGAGGGCTGGCCGAAGCACCTGATGGCCGCATAACTATCGAACTCGATACCCACAGACTGATCGACCACTTCGTCAGCCTATTGGATACGCCCGATCACGTATCCGCCTGACCCCCCGACTTCCACCATACTCATCCCAAGGTACACCGCATGCTCAATACTATTCGTGCCAGACTGATTGCACTGATTGCACTCTTGATTGTTCTACGCGTGGTGCAATGGGTTTACGTCGATCGGGAACTCCATGCCTACCAAGAATTGAACGCAGCACAAACCAATAACGCAGTAGTCACGTCCGAGCAAACGCGGGTCTATGAGTTGACTCTTCAGTTGTACATCGCCTCACAGGCCTACACCAGTGGAATTTTGGAAAAAGACCTCGAACGCACGGACAAAGCTACAGAGAAAATCAAACGCCTGATCAACGACATCAAAGTTGTCCCTTCTTACCATTCACTTTTTTTAGAGGATCTGCGCGAGACCTTGGTGGATGAAAGACCGGTCGTGGATGCTTTCGTGGAAAAGGTGCGCCAGGTGTTGGAAACACCTACCAACGTTCCCAATGTCGCCAACGCGGGCAACAACATGAATGCTTTGCGCGACGCGCAGGGGGCAGTTGACCAAGCCTTTGAATCAGCCGCTTCGTTGTTTGATTCCCAAATTCCCCTCGTGACCCAGGATATTCGTGCGCGCGAACGTGAGACGCGAGAAAGGGGCGAAGGATTCGATCGGGCAAGTTTGTTTTCACTCATCGTGGAGAGCTTGATTTTTATTGCTGCGGCCATCTGGTTCGGCTTGGGTCTGAGCAAGGGTTTCCGTACCCTTGAAACCACCATCGGTGACATCAACACGGGCAATTTGGACGCACGCGCTGCGATGTCCGGGGAGGATGAGCTCAGCCGTATCGGCCAAAGCTTTGACAAGCTATTGGATGAACGACTGGTCGCTGAAGCCGCCAAGCGCCAAGAGAATGATGCGATCAATGAATCTGCGATTACCTTGCTCGGCGCGGTGGTTGCGCTGTCGGACCGGGATCTCCGGGTTCGGGCACCGGTGGATGACAACATTGTGGGAACCATCGCGTCCTCCATCAACCAGTTGGCTGACGAAACTGCCGAGGCCTTGAGCAGCGTGCAGTCCCTGTCGGTGCAACTGGAAGAAGCAACCCTGGCGACACGGCAACAATCGCAAGAAGTCGATCGGGCCATTGCGCTGGAGCAAACCTTGCTCAAGGGGATGGAGATCACCCTGGCAGACGCATCGGAGCAGTTGCTCGAAGTGTCGGCGCTTTCGCAGCGCTCGGCAGCGTCTGCAGGTCGCACCGCCGATGCGGCGGCAGCGGCCCAAAACGCCGTGGGAACCACCTTGCGCGGCATGGAGAATCTGCGCCAAGGCATGGGCGATACCGAGAAACGGTTCAAGAGTTTGGGGCAGCGCTCGCAGGAAATTTCCAATGCGGTTGCATTGATCAACACGATTTCCGAGCGCACGCACGTGCTGTCGCTGAACGCTTCCATCCAAGCCGCCGCAGCCGGGGAAGCCGGACGGGGGTTTGCCGTAGTGGCCTCAGAGGTGCAGCGCCTCTCTGACGCGTCCAGCAAGGCCGCCAATGAGATTGCGGCAATGGTGGGCAACATCCAGGCGGAGACCAACGAGTCACTGGTTACGCTGAGCGGTTTGGTCAGCGATGTGGTGGAGCAATCGACGCTGGCGCAATCGGCCGCGCAGGAGATGCAATCCGCCCAAACGGCGACCCAAGAGCTGATTGCCATGGTGGCACAAATTGCAGCCTCATCCGAGCTGCAACAGGGACTGGCAACATCCCTGCGCGCCAGCATCTCCGAAGTCAACCAATCCACCATCCAGACCAGTTCGGCGATGTCTGCCCAAAGAGGTTTGACCGAGACCTTGGTCGACTACGCGCTGGGCTTGCGCCAAAGCGTTGCCGAATTCAAGCTGGACCAGCCAACGCCTAAAACCCCGGCCTGATTGCGCGAGGGACACGGCATGCTGTTGGAGCTTTTGCGGCAGGAACTGACCGAGTCAGCGCCCACACTCAGCGCTTTACAAGCCTGGGCCGAAGGCGAGCCGGTAGACGATGCGGAATTTGAGTCCGTTTTGGAATTCATGGACCGCTACGCCGAGGCGATACAAAGCAGCGGATTGGACGCTCTGGCCGAGTACCTGGCGATGGTGCGCTCGCTGTTGGCCCAGCACCATGCGGATCCGAACCGCCCCGAGCGCCTTCACGAACGCGCCCATTTAGTGGGCTGGATCAACGCGGCCATTCTGTATCTGGAGCGACCGGGCGATATGCATGCGGTGCAGGCGATGGAGTATTCCTTGTCTGCAAGCTCTGACGCGGTGGACACGGCCTGGCTAGAAGATGCCATCGCCCGTCTGCTTGAACCCGACCTGATGGCAGAGCAAGCGGGTGGGATAGCCGATGCGCAGGAGGAGGATCCTCAGGATTATTTCCTCGATGTGGATGGTGTGGAGCCCGATCAATTACAGGTATTTTTGTTCGATGCGCCACGGCAGGTTTCCGAGATTGAAGCTGCGGTGGATGCCTGGGGCGCGGGGGTTTGCACCAAGCCCCTGATGCAACAGGCCATGCGTGCGGCCCATACGCTCAAGGGCAGTGGGTATATCTTGGGGCTGCATGGAATAGGCCGGCTCTCGCATTACCTGGAAGATATTCTGGAATACGCGTTGGTGAAAGAGCAGGAGGCCGTAAGCCCGCCGCGCGCGGTGCAAGGTGGTCTGATACGTGCCGTGGATGCTTTGCAACAGATGCTGGGTTTTGTGCAGGGCGTGGAAGCGCCTCCCACCGACGTGCACTTACTGGGGCAAGCGCTGCGTGGATACAACGTCTGGCTTGTGGGTGACCAGACCGAGCCCCTACCCGATCTGGCGTCGGCTGCACTGCAGCCAGTGACAGCACCGGCGGCGGTGGTCGCTGCAGAGCCATCGGGCAACGCGGCACAACAGGCGCCCTTGCAACTGGAATCAGAACACCTGGACATGCTGTTGCGCCGCACTGGACAAAGTCTCCGCCGTAACGAGCACATGATCGCGCTCGCCCGCAGCGCGGACGAGTGGTTTCAGGCTTTGGTTCAGGTAAACCAGCGGCTGCTGGAAGACTTTGCGGAATTGGTGGAGCTGGTGAAAACCCAGTCACTTCAAGTGCAAGAAAGTATGCGGGCCCGGGACAACTTCGACCCGCTCGAACTCGACCGGTACGACGCGATCCACAACGCAGTACTGGCTATGGAGGAAAGATCGCGGGATCAGCAGCAATTCCTGGCCAACAACAGTGCGGCGACCCGGAAAATCGCGGACGAACTGCAGGAAAGCGGCAGCGCGTTAACCGAGCAGCGACAAGACCTGCTGAGCGTGCGTGCACTCACAGTGAAAAGCGTAGCGCCCCGGCTGCGCCGGACCGTAGGGCAAACCGCAGACAGCACGGGGAAAAAGGTTGTCTTTACTTTGCACGGCGAAGAGGTTCGAATGGACGGGCTGGTGCTGCAAAAACTGATGGAAGCCCTGCTGCATGTTCTGCGCAATGCGGTGGACCACGGTATTGAAGCGCCGGCTGATCGGCTCGCAGCGGGCAAGTCCGAGGCCGGTTTGGTAGATCTCACTTTTTCACGCAACGCAGACCGGGTGATGGTCTACGTGCGCGACGATGGCCGAGGTATGGATATCGAAAAAATTTGGCACACAGCGATAGCCAATGGTCTGCTGCATGCCGACGATGCGGTAGACGAAGACGCCCTGTTACGGCTGGTGCTGCTGCCAGGATTTTCGACACGTGACAGCGTCAGTACCACTTCCGGGCGCGGCGTGGGACTGGACGTGGTTCAGCAGCGTTTATCGCAACTACAGGGCGATCTGCAAATCCGCAGCACGGCCGGTTACGGGTGCGAGTTTCAGATTTCCGTGCAGGCCAACAGCGGCAGCATCCATGCCCTGGTCCTTCGTTGTGGCGGCGGTCTGTTTGCGGTTGGCAGTGATCAGATTGAGGGCATCGTCTCTGCATCCGATGCCATTTTTAACGCAACGCCAGAAGGCCAAACCTGTATCGAATACCAAAACGAACAGATCCCCGTATTCGCAATAGCAGATTGGCTTGAGCTCGATCCCCTAAGCCGATGGGAACGCCAGGTGCCGGTCATCCTGCGCACCCAAGGCAAACTTCTTGGACTATTTGTCGACGCGGTACTGGAAACCCGTGAATTGATTTTGCAAAGCGTCGGCCGATTGACCCGTAGCTTGGGCGGACTGAGCTCTGCGGCCCTGGCGCCGGATGGGCGGGCCATCTTTTTGCTCGATGTGCAGGCATTGCAACGTAGCCACAAACAGTCGCCCTATCGACACGTTGCGGATGCCATGTTGCAGCGCGCCCGTATGGCCCCGACACGGCTTTTGGTGGTCGATGACGCGTGGACGGTGCGCATGACCATGAAGCAGCTGCTGGAGGATGCCGGTTATCAAGTAGACACCGCGCAAAACGGCAACGCTGCGCTGGAGCGCTTGCGCCAAGCCAGGCCCGACCTGGTGCTCACCGACTTGGAAATGCCAGAAGTCAACGGATTGGAACTGGCGCGGCGTATGCGCGCGCTTCCCGCTTGGCGCGATATTCCACTGGTGATGATCACCTCGCGCAGTCCCAGCAAACACCAAGAAGCGGCCCAAGAAGCAGGTGTTCAGTTGTATCTCACCAAGCCCTACCAGGACGCTGATCTGCTGGCCCATATCGGGCGGATGCTGGCCTCCGCGCCGCAACGCGCACAGCACACGCTGGCGCGCGTGCCTGCGGCTGCCTTACTCTCCGCTTAAGTGGCCTGGCGGAGAGCGGCGATGCGCTCCTCAATCGGCGGGTGGGTCGAGAACAGTTGGCCGATACCCCCCGCAATCCCGAAGGCTGCCACGCTTTTGGGCAACTCGCCCGGCGTCATGCCGCCCAGGCGCGCCAGCGCGTTGATCATGGGCTGGCGATTACCCATCAGTTGCGCAGCACCCGCATCCGCGCGGAATTCACGCTGGCGGCTGAACCAGGCGACCACCATGGCGGCAGCGAAGCCCAGAACAATGTCGAGCACGATGGTGGTGACGTAGTAGCCGATCCCCGGGCCGCTGCGCTCTTCGTCGTTTTTGCGCAAAAAGCTGTCCACCGCATAACCGATCACGCGGCTCAAGAAAACCACAAAGGTATTCATCACGCCCTGAATGAGTGTCATGGTCACCATATCGCCGTTGGCGATGTGCGCGACCTCATGCCCTAGCACAGCCTCCACCTCGTCGCGGGTCATGCCCTGCAGCAAACCGGTAGAAACCGCCACCAGCGCGGAATCGCGGAAAGCGCCAGTTGCAAAAGCATTGGGCTCGCCGTCGAAAATACCGACCTCCGGCATGCCGATGCCAGCCTGTTGCGCAAGTCTTTGAACCGTTTGCACAATCCATGCCTCGTCGGCGTTTTGCGGCTGCTCAATCAACCGCACGCCGGAACTCCATTTCGCCAAGGGCTTGCTGATCAAGAGTGAGATGAATGCGCCGCCAAAACCGATGACCAATGCGTAGCCGAGAAGTAAGCCCAGGTTCAGCCCGCTGCCCGTCAGAAACTGGTTGACGCCGAGCACACTGGCCACGATGCCCAAGACCACCACAACCAACAGATTGGTCAACACCAGCAACACGATTCGTTTCATCGAGACCCCAAAGGTAAAGAACAAGCGCAACATCCTACGCAGTGCGCGAAAAGCCCTACGGCGTAATCACATATAAGCCCTGTGGTTTTCCCGGACGGAACACCGACGCATCACGATAAAAATCCGGTGTGCCATTGGCGTTGCACCAACCGGGCACGCCCAACACCGGTAAATGCGCGAAGGGTTTGGACTCCAGCAAACCGGCGCCCAGTGTCTCGGTAACCGCGCTGTCGAAGGACGCACACGCACCGTCTGCAGGCCGTACGCGGTACACATGGGCGGTCATGGCCTTGCGCGGACTGCACAATTTTTCCAGCAAAGCATGGCCGAAGAGCCGCAAATGCGATTGCGCCCACAGGGGACGCAGCGGCCCGAACAAGGCATCCCAATCCTTGGCCTGCAGCGCATCCCACA
>CANIRI010000083.1 GCA_947469815.1 Comamonadaceae bacterium
GGGGTAGCGGGTGCGCCAGCAGGCCGCCTTCGGCCAGGCGCAGCAGCACCCAGTCGTAAAACGGGCGCTGGTCTTCAAATTCCAGCGTGCAGATGCTGTGGGTGATCTGTTCCAGCGCGTCTTCCAGCGGGTGGGCGTAGGTGTACATCGGGTAGATGCACCAGGTGTCGCCGGTGTTGTGGTGGGTCGCGCGGCGGATGCGGTAGATGGCCGGGTCGCGCATATTGATGTTGGGGCTGGCCATGTCGATCTTGGCGCGCAAGACCATTGCGCCATCGGCGTGCAGGCCGCCCTTCATTTCGCGAAAGCGCGCCAGGTTCTCGGTCGGGCTGCGGCCCCTGAACGGGCTGTTGACGCCGGGCTTGCCGAAGTCGCCCCGGTTGAAGCGCATCTCCTCGGCGCTTTGTTCGTCCACATAGGCGTGACCCGCCTCGATCAAATACTCGGCAGCGCGGTACATAAAGTCGAAGTAATCGCTGGCCTGGAACAAGTGCGATGTGCCGTTGGCGTCCCAGCCAAAGCCCAGCCAGCGCACCGCGTCCAGTATCGAGTTCACGTATTCGGTGTCTTCTTTTTCCGGGTTGGTGTCGTCAAAGCGCATGTGGCAGACGCCGCCGTAGTCGCGCGCCAGCCCGAAGTTCAGGCAAATGCTTTTGGCGTGGCCCACGTGCAAATAGCCGTTGGGCTCGGGCGGGAAACGGGTGCGGATTTTGGCCGGATCAGGCAAGCCGGCGGCGTGGTGGGCGGCGTCGCCCGGGCTGCCGGCCCAGTGGCGGCTGGCATAGGTGCCGCGTGCCAGATCACCCTCAATCACTTGCCGCAAAAAGTTGCTGGATCTGGGCGTTTCAGGGGTTTCTGGGGCTTTTGCGGGAGAGGGGGAGGTCATTGGCGGATTTTAGACGGGGGGTCATACCCCCTTTCTACAATGCCCGCATGAAGAAAATTGTGTGGACAGGCGGCTTTCTGCTGCTGGTGCTGGCTTTGGTGCTTGGCTGGTGGTACCGGGGCGCGCCCGCAGGCGTCGAATACCGCAGCGCGCCGGTTACGCGGGGCGATTTGCAGGCGGTGGTGGCGGCAACCGGTGCGGTCAACCCGGTGGCGCTGGTCACGGTGGGCACGCAGGTCAGCGGGCAGATCCGTGATGTGCTGGTGGATTTCAACGACGAGGTGCAGGCCGGGCAGTTGCTGGCGCAAATCGACCCGCAGACTTTTGACTTCCGGGTGCGCGCCGCGCAGGCCGACCTGGAGGCCGCGCAAGCCGCCGTGCTGACGGCGCAGGCCAATGCGCTGGCGGCGCAAGCCCAGGTCTCTCGCGCGCAGGTGGATTTGCGCGAGGCGCAGCGCAATGATGCGCGCACGCAGGGCCTGGTCGACAAGCAGTTCGTGGCGCAGGCCGAGGGCGAGCGGGTGCGGGCTTTGGCCAGCACCAATGCCGAGGTGCTGAAAGCGGTACAGGCGCAAGTGGGCGTGGCCCAGGCGCAAGTGAAACAGGCGCAGGCCACGGTGGCGCAGCGCAAAGCGGCCCTGGCCCAGGCCGGTATCGATTTGGGGCGCACGCGCATCACCTCGCCGGTTGCGGGCATTGTGATCAAGCGGGCTATTGAGCGCGGCCAGACGGTGGCCAGCAGCTTGCAGTCGCCCGAGCTGTTCATCATCGCCAAAAACCTGCGCGACATGCAGGTGGAGGCGGCGATTGACGAGAGCGATGTGGGCCGCCTGGTGGTCGGACAAAAAGCCACTTTCACGGTAGACGCATTTCCCGGCCAAACCTTCAGCGCCGAGGTGCGCCAGGTGCGCAAGGCGGCGCTCAATGTGGCCAATGTGGTGACCTATGTGGCCGTGCTCAGCTACGCCAATACCGACGGCCGCTTGCTGCCGGGCATGACCGCCAATGTGCGTGTGGTCACGCAGGAGCGGCCTGATGTTTTGCGCGTGCCCAACGGCGCGCTGCGCTTGCGCATTGCGGGCGTGGACCCTGTCGTCAAAGGCAAGGGTCTGGGCCGGGTGTACGTGCTGGACGCTGCGGGTAAGCCACGTGCCTTGGCGGTGCGCACCGGCATCAGCGACGGCAGCCTCACCGAGTTGGTGGACGACCCGCAAGCACCCCTGGGCGCTGACTTGGCAGCCGGCACCGAAGTATTGGTGGCCGTGAAAACCCCGCCTGCGGCCGCGCCCAAGCCCGCAGGCGTACGCCCGAACTTCTGAGCGCCGTGCAAACCCCAAGCACTGCGCTGCCGCTGATCGTGCTGCGCGATGTCAGCAAGGTCTATGCGGCCGGGCAAACCGTGCACGCCTTGCGTGGCGTGAATCTGGAAATTGCAGCGGGCGAGTTCGTCGCCATCATGGGCGCGTCGGGTTCGGGCAAGTCCACGCTGATGAACATTCTGGGTTGCCTGGATACGCCCACGTCGGGCAGCTATTTGCTGGACGGTGTGCCGGTGCAAGACCGCGACGCCGATGCCCTGGCCGCATTGCGCAACCGGCGCATGGGCTTTGTGTTCCAGCAGTTCAACTTGATGCCGCGTACCTCGGCTTTAGAGAACGTGGAGCTGCCTTTGTTATACGCCGGTGTGCGCCAGCCCGAGCGCAGCCGCCGAGCCTTGGCCGCGCTACAGCGCGTAGGCCTGGCTGACCGGAGCAGCCACAGCCCGTCGCAGCTATCGGGCGGGCAGCAGCAGCGGGTGGCGATTGCGCGGGCGCTGGTGAATGAGCCCGCGCTGATCCTGGCCGATGAGCCCACCGGCGCGCTCGATTCCGAAACCAGCGCAGAGGTCATGCAATTGCTCGATGCGCTGAACCGCCAGGGCATCACGGTGATTTTGGTGACCCACGAGGCCGACATGGCGGCCTGGGCGAGGCGGCGCTTGCTTTTCAAAGACGGGCGCTTGGTGGCCGATGACAACAATCGGAAAAATCGGGATCTGACCCCGATTACTGGAGGTTCAGTATGAGCGCGTGGGCGGCGTTTCGCAGTGCGTGGCGGGCGCTGGCGGCCAATGCGCTGCGCAGCGTGTTGACCATGCTGGGGATCATCATCGGCGTGGGGGCGGTGATTGCCATGGTGGCGGTGGGGCAGGGGGCGACGGACCGGGTGCAGGAGCAGATGCAGGCGCTGGGCTCCAACATCATGCTGGTGGTGCCCGGCGGCGTCTCGCAAGCGGGCGTGCGTTTGGGCGCGCAAACCCGCCAGCGCCTGACCGAAGAAGACGCGCTGGCCATCGGTCTGGAAATCCCCGAAGTGCAAGTGGCTGCGCCCACGTCCCGTGCTACCGGGCAGGTGGTCTGGGGCAACAGCAATTGGGGCACCACGGTCATGGGGGTCAACAATGACTACCTGGAGGCACGCGATTGGCCGCTGCGCAGCGGGCGGGTGTTCGATACGGCGGAATTAGCGGGCTCCGCCAAGGTGGTGTGGCTGGGCGCGACCGTGGCGCGCGAGTTGTTTGGCGACCAGGACCCGGTGGAGCAAACCGTGCGCCTGCGCGGCATCCCGATGACGGTGGTGGGCGTGCTCAGCCCCAAAGGCCAGAACTCCATGGGGCAAGACCAGGACGATGTGGTGATGCTGCCGCTGGGCACTTTGCGCAACCGGGTGTGGGGCGGCGACGCCACCAGCCGCTTGAAGCGCGTGGGCGCGATCTCGGTGAAGGTGCGCGAGGGGCAGGACATGGGCGCGGTGGAAGAGCGCATCAAGGAACTCTTGCGCCAGCGCTTCAAGGTACAGGCGGGCGCGGAAGACCCGTTCAGCGTGCGCAACCTCACCGAAATGCTGCGCGCCCAGGAAGAGTCCAGCCGGGTCATGACGCTGCTGCTGGCCACGGTGGCCGGTATCAGCTTGGTGATTGGCGGCATCGGCATCATGAACATCATGCTGGTCAGCGTGACCGAGCGCACCCGCGAGATCGGCCTGCGCATGGCGGTGGGTGCGCGCGGGCGCGACATCCTGGCGCAGTTTCTGATTGAAGCCATCACCCTGAGCCTGGCTGGTGGCGCGCTCGGCGTGGTGCTGGGAGCCGCAGCCACCTGGTTGATCGGAACGCTGGCCGATTGGCAGGTCAGCCTGAGCCCGGGCGCGGTGCTGCTGGCGGTGGGCTTCTCCGGGCTGGTCGGGACCTTCTTTGGCTACTACCCGGCGCGCCGGGCGTCGCAGATGCTGCCCATCGCCGCGCTGCGGCATGAATAATCGGCCTGAACTTCAAAGGATTGCGTGTGGATGATGTGTCGATACTGGTTAACGGGGCGGTCATGGGTGTGGTCGAAGGGATCACCGAGTTTTTGCCCATCTCATCCACCGGGCATTTGATTTTGGCGGGCTCCTTGCTGGGCTTTGCGAATGACAAAGGCAAGGTGTTTGAGATTGCGATCCAGACCGGTGCCATCTTTGCGGTGATCCTGGTCTATTGGGAAAAAATCCGCGCCACGGTGCTGGCGCTGCCCGCAGACCGCGATGCGCAGCGCTTCGCCTTCAATGTCTTGATTGGTTTTCTGCCGGCGGTGGTTTTGGGCTTGCTGTTTGGCAAAGCCATCAAAGCCCATTTGTTCACCCCGGTGGTCGTGGCCAGCACCTTTATTGCCGGTGGGTTGGTGATTTTGTGGGCCGAACGGCGACAGGCCCGGCGCGATGCCGACCCCCTGGCCTATCCGCAAGCGGTTGCAACCGTGGACGATATGACGCCGCTGGACGCGCTCAAAGTCGGGTTGGCCCAATGCCTGGCCTTGGTGCCCGGCACCAGCCGCAGCGGCGCGACCATCATCGGCGGCATGTTGCTGGGGTTGTCGCGCAAAGCGGCCACGGATTTTTCGTTTTTTCTGGCAATCCCAACGCTGATCGGGGCCGGCGCCTACAGCCTGTATAAAGAACGGGCGCTGCTCAGTTTGGCCGACCTGCCCTTGTTTGCGGTGGGACTCTTGTTTTCGTTTGCCAGTGCCTGGTTGTGTGTGCGCTGGTTACTGCGTTTTATTTCTACCCACAGTTTTACGGGATTTGCCTACTACCGCATCGTGTTCGGCTTGCTGGTGCTGGCCACCGATTGGTGGGGCTGGGTGGTTTGGGCGGCTTAGGCTAAGGCGGCGGCGGGCAGCGACCACATCACATGTGGCAATAATAGTTTTATCCTTGGCCGCCATATCTTTTATTTTCCAGATAAAAAATATGTTCAAATAAACGTGCTTTACCAGTTTAAAAAAATTATCTTTTAGTTGTGCCAGACACGTCCGTCGTTCCCCTGTTTCCCCTTCAGCAGGGCATATTTCCTGACGGGCCCATGGCGCTGAATATTTTCGAGGTCCGTTATTTGGATCTCATTAAACGCAGTTACCGCGACAACACCCCCTTCGGTATTGCCTGGCTGGCCGATGGCCAGGAGGTGCAGGTTCCGGGCCAGACGCCGCGTCTGCATCCTTGGGGTTGTATGGCATTTGTCAGGCGGCTCGAAACCTTTCAGCCGGCTTTGTTTCGCATTGATTGCCAGGGTGGAGTGCGTTTTCGGGTGGGTGCGGTTGAACCCGGCCCGCTGGGCGTGTGGATGGCGCAGGTGCAGTACTTGGACCCCGACCCAGCAGTTGCTATCCCCTCTGAATTGCAGTACCTGGCGGACCGCCTGGGTGGCCTGATTGCGGAGCACCAGGGCACGGGCCTGGCTCCCCACCTAGCGCTGTACCGGCCCTACGAACTCGAAGATTGCGGATGGGTGGCCAACCGCTGGGCCGAAATGCTGCCTTTTTCAACTGACCAGAAACTGCGCCTGCTGGCCGAGATGGACCCGCTGGAGCGGCTGCGCCTGGTCGCCGAGTGGGTAGGCAACTAAGTACCGGGCGTCTCAGGTCTTCAGCAAGGCCTTGAGCTGGTAGAGCGCGTCCATGGCCTCACGCGGGCTGAGCGCGTCGGGGTTGATCGCTGCCAGCGCCGCTTCCACCGCGCTGGGACCCTGCGCCATAGATTCCGGCGCTGCCGCAAACAAATCGACCTGGGCCTGTGAAGCTGCCGCGCTGTCTTCCAGCGCCTGCAAGGTGTGGCGGGCCTGGTTCAGCACTGCTGCCGGAATGCCCGCCAGACGCGCCACTTGCACCCCGTAGCTGCGGCTGGCCGGACCGGCTTGTACCGCGTGCAAAAACACGATATCGCGCCCGGACTCGGCAGCGCTCACATGGACGTTGTGCGCGGCGTGGTGGGTGGCGGGGAATTCGGTGAGCTCAAAGTAGTGCGTAGCAAACAGGGTGAAAGCCTGGGTTTTGTCATGCAGTTGGGTGGCAATCGCGCTGGCCAGCGCCAGACCGTCAAAGGTCGAGGTGCCGCGCCCGATCTCGTCCATCAGCACCAGCGACTGCGGTGTGGCGCTGTGCAATATCTGTGCGGCCTCCACCATCTCCAGCATGAAAGTCGACTGCGCATTCGCCAGGTCATCGGCCGCGCCGATGCGGGTGTGGATCGCGTCAATCGGCCCGATGCGGCAGGCGCTGGCCGGCACGTACGAGCCCACACAGGCCAGCAGCGTGATCAGCGCCACCTGGCGCATGTAGGTGGACTTGCCGCCCATGTTGGGACCGGTGATGATTTGCATGCGCTGGCGCGGGCCGAGCGTGGTGTCGTTGGCGATGAAGCTGCCGCTGCTGTGCGCGTTGAGGCGTTCCTGCACGACCGGATGCCGACCGGCGCTGATCGCGATGCAAGGCTGCTCCACCAGCTGCGGGCAGCACCAATCCAGCGTCACCGAGCGCTCGGCCAGCGCGCACAAGGCGTCCAGCCCTGCCAATGCACGGGCCAGTCGCCCCAGCGCGGGCACATAAGCCTGCAGCGCGTCCAGCAGTTGTTCAAACAGCCACTTCTCCCGCGCCAAAGCGCGCTCCTGCGCGCTCAGCGCCTTGTCTTCAAAAGCTTTGAGCTCGGGCGTGATGAAGCGCTCGGCGTTCTTCAGGGTCTGGCGGCGGCGGTAGTCGTCGGGCACTTTGGCGGCCTGGCCTTGCGTGACCTCGATATAAAAGCCGTGGACCTTGTTGAACTGCACCCGCAAGTTTGCAATGCCGGTGCGGCTGCGTTCCCGCGTTTCCAGGTCCAGCAAAAACGCGTCGCAGTTGGTCTGGATCGCACGCAGCTCGTCCAGGTCCGCGTCAAAACCGTCCGCGATCACGCCGCCGTCGCGCACCATGGCCGCCGGTTCTGCTGCCATCGCAGCGCGCAGCAGCGCCGCGCAGGCTGGCGGCGCGTGAAGCTCTATCGCAATGCGGCCCAGCAAACCGGGCGCGCTGGACAGGCTCTCGCCCAAGAGCGCGGCGCGCTCCAGCGTTTGCACCATGCCCAACAGCTCACGCGGGCGCACCTGGCGCAGGCTCAGGCGGGCGCTGATGCGCTCCACATCGGCGCTGCCTTTGATGCGCGCACGCAGGCTTTGCCAATCGGGCGGCTGCGTTGTGTCGGGATCCAAGCCTGCGCTGTCGCCGCGCAACATGCCAATCGCCTCCAAGCGGGCGCGGGCCTGGCTGCGTTCACGCCGGGGCGTAAGCAGCCAGCTTTTGAGTTGGCGGCTGCCCATGGCGCTCATGCAGGTATCGAGCAAGGAGAACAGCGTGGGCGCGTCCTCGCCGCGCAGCGTTTGCACCAGTTCCAGGTTGCGCCGGGTGCTGGGCGGCAGATCCACCATTTCTGCGTCGCGCTGCACGTCCAGCGCGGCAATATGGGCGAGCACCCGACCCTGCGTGTGTTCGGCATAGGCCAGTAAACCGGCGCTGGCGGCATGCGCCAGCTCCAGCCCCTGCGCGCCCCAGCTGTCCAGCGTGGCGACCTGCAAAGCGTCCATCAGCTTGCGCTGCCCAAGCGCGGCCTCAAACTGCCACTCCGGCCGCGCTGCCAGCGACAGGCCGCTGCCCTGCCGTATGCGCCGCAGCCGCTCCTCAAAACTATTGGCCACGCCACTGCTGTAGACCAGCTCGCTGGGGCTAACGCGTGCCACCCAACCGGCCAGTTCCTCGCTCGTGCATTCGGCCAGAAACACCACGCCTTGGGTCACGCTCATCCAGGCCAGGCCGCAGCGGTTGCGCCCGCCCTGGTGGACTGCGAGCAGCAGCGATTCAGATTTATCGTTCAGCAGTTCGGCGTCGGTGAGCGTGCCGGGCGTGACCACGCGCAGCACCTTGCGCTCCACCGGCCCTTTGCCGCCGACTTCGCCCACCTGCTCACAAATCGCCACCGACTCGCCGTGGCGAATCAGTTTGGCCAGATAGCCTTCCATGGCATGAAAGGGCACGCCTGCCATCGGAATCGGCTGGCCCGCGCTTTGGCCCCGGTGCGTGAGCGTGATATCCAAAATGCCCGCCGCCTTGTGCGCGTCGTCAAAAAACAGCTCGTAAAAATCGCCCATGCGGTAGAACAACAGCGTGTCCGGATGCTGCGCCTTGATGCCCAGGTACTGGGCCATCATGGGGGTGTGTGGCGGGTGGGTCGGGGCAGCGGCAGACATCCGGGCGAGTCTAGCAAGCCACCCGCGCGCACCAGACCCTGCGGCCTGGCGCGGATGCGTGGCTAGCGCAGGTGGTGCA